>JAJYOS010000212.1 GCA_021796055.1 Bacteroidota bacterium | reverse complement strand
GCATCTCAGCCGGCGCTGCCATTTCGCCGTGGCCGCGGGCCTCTGCGCGGGGAGCTGGCTTTCAGGCTATTTCATAATCGCTACCAATGCATTCATGCAGCATCCCACGGGATACGCCGTCGGTCAAAACGGCACGCTTCAGCTGGCGAGTTTCTGGGAATTTGTTCTCAATCCATGGGCAATCTGGGAATACGCCCATAACATGAGTGCGTCGGTGGTTACCGCGGCAACCGTAGTGGCATCCGTGGGCGCGCTCTGGAAACTCCTCGGCAAGTACAATGAGGAGTCAGGCATGTTCCTTCGCGTCGGTATCATAACAGCGCTCGTTGCAAGCGTCCTCCAGATATTCCCGACGGGCGACCAGAACGGCAAGCTCGTCGCCGACTATCAGCCGGCATCGCTTGCGGCACTCGAAGGAGTGTTCAAGAGCGGGAGCAGGGCTCCCCTCGCGATCATTGGCCAGCCGAATGTTGATGAGCAGACACTCGAGAACCCGGTTGTCGTGCCAGGCATGTTGAGTTTCCTTGCTTACGGCTCATTTGGGGCGACGGTGAAGGGACTGGATGCGTTTCCCAAGACGGACTGGCCCGACAATATTCCCCTATTATACTACAGTTATCACATCATGGTGGGGCTTGGCACACTCATACTCGCACTGATGGCAATCGGCGCGCTGCTGTTGTGGCTACGACGGCTCGACAAATCTAGACCCGTACTGTGGCTCCTAATGCTCGCGTTTCCATTTCCGTATATCGCGACCATTGCAGGCTGGCTGACTGCCGAGCTCGGCAGGCAGCCCTGGATAGTGTACAACCTGTTCAGGACAACGGATGCCGCCTCGCCCATGGTGAATACCGGCGACGTTGTTTTCACCACGATCGGTTTCGTCGGCCTCTATTTCGTCATTGGCGTATGCTTCCTCTACCTGGTCGGCCGGGAGATCGCTCACGGCCCCGTGCACGCTGAAAGGAGGGGATGATAACATGCAGACACTATGGTACGCGCTGCTCTCGGCGATGCTTATTGTTTACGTGGTGCTGGACGGGTTTGACTTCGGCGCCGGCATCGTATACAGGTTCGTTGCCAGGACCGATGCGGAACGCCGCCAGCTTCTGTCGGCAATCGGTCCGGTGTGGGACGGCAACGAGGTTTGGCTTCTCGCGGCAGGCGGGACTCTCTTCTTCGCGTTTCCGAAGGCTTACGCCGCAGGGTTCAGCGGGCTGTACATGCCGCTGGTAATTCTTTTATGGCTTCTCATCCTGCGCGGGCTCGCGATCGAACTCCGGTCACACGAACCGTACAAGCTCTGGCACGATTTCTGGGACGGCACTCTGCAGTTTTCGTCCGTGCTCATAGCGGTAATCCTCGGCGCCGGCTTCGGCAATCTTGTCCGCGGGGTACCTTTGAACGATGCCGGCTACTTCTCGATACCGTTGTTCACGGACTTGCTTCCGAAACCCTGGATCGGCGTTCTCGATTATTACACTATTTCGGCCGGAATCTTCTGCCTGGCGATTCTTGGATTACACGGGGCGCTCTTCCTTGTATGGAAGACGGATGGATCGCTGCGCGCGCGCAGCATCCTCGTCGCGCGTCGGTTATGGTGGGCGGTTCTCGTGATGGCATTGATAACCATTGTCCTGACCATGTTTGTGCAGCCCGGCTTCTTTTCCCCGCTCGTCGATAGAGTGTGGCCGATTGTGCTCGTCATTGTGTCACTGGCAGGATTCTTCTATGTCCCGACAGCCCTCAAGGGGACCGCTGACCTGCGCCCCTTTCTCGGATCGGTCGCGTTTATCGTCGGGTCGCTTGCCGCCATGGCTGGCACACTCTTCCCCAACCTTATCGTATCGACCCTCGATCCTTCGTACACCCTTACCGCTTATAGTGCGTCGACAGGCCCGTATGGTTTGCAGGTCGGACTCGTATGGTGGATCATCGGCATGATACTCGTGGTGTTCTACTTCGTCTTCGTCTATCGGAACCTGTCGGGGAAGGTGAGCGAAGAGGCGCCCAGGCAATAAGATGCTGCTTGCGTCGTGACGCTCTTCGAAACAACGGCGAATCCGGCCCGTTCAGACGGATATTGCAGGCCCGCAAATAAAGGTTGCATAACTATCCTTCCGCATTCACTATATTATACCAAGTAACAGAAACATCTTCTCCCCACCTGAATAGAAGAACGGGCGACGGTGTTCAGAAGCCGGGATTTGGTCTTCTTCTAAGGATACTTCTGATAGCAAAGGACCCGTACTCCTTCTCAGTAACTGATTCCCAATTACAATCATATATATAAGTGAAAGGTTTTAATGAAATCACAGTCATTTGTGCTGAGCGAAGAAATAACAAGATTGCTTGAAGCACAGGGAATAACGGTGGCGACGCCGGTCCAGGAGGAAATTATTCCGGCCATTGCAAACGGGCAGGATGTCCTCGCCCAGTCTGAGACAGGTTCGGGGAAGACGTTGAGCTTTGCGATACCTATAATTGAACAATTGAAGAAACGCGACGGGCTGAAGGCCCTCGTCCTGGTTCCGACAAGAGAGCTTGCCACCCAGGTCGCGGGGGAATTCGTAAAATTTTCTGCAGGTAAGCACCTGGGAATCGTGCCCGTCTACGGCGGAGTCTCGATAAACACCCAGGCCGCGAAGCTGAGGCAGGCGAATATAATCGTCGCGACGCCCGGCCGGCTGATTGATCTGATCAACAGGAACGCCGTCAGACTCAACTCGATAAGATATTTCGTCTGCGATGAGGCGGACCGTATGCTGGATATGGGATTCATACGCGACGTGGAGCGAATCGCCGCGCAGCTTCCGGCACAGCATCAGACTCTCCTCTTCAGCGCAACAGTCCCGAAGGAAATCGAAAAGCTGGCGGCAAAGTATCTTCACAATCCGAAGAACGTACGGTTCGCGTCGACGGTGAAGCCGATATTCCTCCGCCAGGTCTATTACCGGGTTACTCCGGAAGCGAAGCTCGATCTTCTCGCAGCCTTGCTGGGACAGGAAAGACAGCTGGCAATCATTTTTTGCAACAGGAAGCATATTACGGTGAAGGTCTCCAAGAAGCTGACGGAAATGGGGATACAGGCACGCGCGCTAAACGGGAACATGTCCCAGCCCCAGCGCGAGAAAGTAACGGATGATTTCCGGAGGGAGAAGTTCACCGTTCTAGTCGCGACCGATGTCGCAGCCCGCGGATTGCACATAGATGATGTCTCGCATGTTTACAATTACGAAATACCGAAGGACGTCGAGTCATACACCCACCGCGTCGGAAGGACGGCCCGCGCCGGACAAAAGGGCGAAGCGGTCTCTCTCGTTGCTACTGAAGAAGAGAGAAAGTTTTTCAAGCAGATTCTATTCAAGTACCAGGGAGAAATCACTCTCAAGGAATCGGGAGATGTGCTTGTACGGACACCCAGGCCGGCTCCTGCTCCGATGCAGGGGAAAGAGCAAAGAAGGGGCGGCGAAGTCCCAAAGGGCAGGCGTCATCGACGGTAGAATGAAGATTGTGTAACCGCTGTGAGTGAGACCGGGGAAGTTATGGCGAGAAAAGGAAGGATCCTCGTAATTAAAGACGGGGATTCTTCCCGAAAGTTTTCGGCTTCGGCGGTCCTCAAAGCCATCGGTGACATCCTGGACTCGAAAGGATGAAAACCCGAATCTGCCGATAGCCCGAAGTGGATATTAGATCGCCCGGGATTTGTCGTCCCGGCAAACTCCGGGCACGGGGATCAGCTTGTCGGTCAGTTCTGTTTCTTGCCCAGAGCCTTCAGAATCTCATCGACGAACGCCTCGTCGGGAAGCGCACCTTCGAAGTGGTGAGTCTCGTTAATCACGACTCTCGGCACGCCGCGGACGTTGTACTTCATCGACAGGTGGGGGAATTCCGTGGCTTCCACCATGTCGGCCCTGATGTTCTTGTTCAGAAAGGCGAGTTGGTGGCCGGTGTAGACAGCTCTGGGGCAGTAAGGACAGGTCGGCGTGACGAAGACCTGGATGTGAACGGGCTCGCTGATCATTTTCACCTGTTCGGCAACTTCGTCGCTCAGTTCATGGGTTTGAGTCGAGACCATCTCGATGCTCTCGAGCAGCGACGCGAATTCATATCCGGATGGAATCCCGTAATACCTTATCCCGTAATCGACATCCGGGGAGGCAATCACCGTCGCGGGGATCTTGTCGATATTGTATTTCTCGACCTGCTCTTTGTCACTGATGAAGTTGAGGACCTCCAGACTGAGTTTGTCGGAAAGAGCTGTCAGCTCTTCCAATATCTGCCTCGTCTCCCTGCAATACTGGCATTCCAGCGACTGTGTGAAGTTAATGATCTTAACGGGATTCACGAGGTTCGCGAATCTCTTCTTGATCTCGTTCTGGGCTTGTTGGTCTAGAAACATTATTGCTCCTAACGCGGCCGGGCCGCAATCTGAACTTTCTACTATGAAGCGCTCAAAACAGCTTCCGCCTCAAACTTGACTGCCCCGGAGTTTCGCCTCTCAGCTTGTTTCAATCCGAGGGCCGGCGGACATTGGGGTCCGACCCGATACGGATCGCGGTTTCTATGCCGTTTTTTGTTCTTGTTTACGGGTGGAAAATTTGAACGGCGCGTAAAGAGGGCAAAAACCGATCAAGGCTGTCGCAAGAGGAATCAAACCGATCCAGCCCCAGGCGGTACGTGGTCCCCAGAAATCCAGGCTTATCAGGAAAAGTCCGACAATTATCCTGATCCATTTGTCAGCCGATCCGATATTTTTGTCCATGATTTCCTCCAATTGTTTGTTCAGTCTATATGATGCAGGGGAGCGAAGAAGGTTTCCTCGTCTCTGCGGAAGAAAGATGCACAGCTTGTGTTGAAATTCCAAAGCGGCTGGATTCACGCGAGACTGAATTGAAACACCAATATTCGCGCTTTTCCCCGGTATTTTCGAATGCTTCGATGCGCCAAGAAATTCCTTTTCTAGAAAGGTCGGTTTTGCTAAATTATTAGAAATCAAGAGGAATGTTGCATGCTCAAGCCCAGAAAAAAGATTACCAAAAAGGAACTCAAGCAAGACAAGCTGGTCACCACCTATTTCAAGACGATGGATCTTCTTCGCAACAACAGGAAGATCGTAAGCGGTTTAATAACCGGACTGGTAATAGCCGTGGTGGTCGTGGTGGCATATCTGAACAATGTGGACGCCAACAACCGGAAGGCTGCGACGGACCTCTCCCAGGTTCTCAACTACTTCGATGGCGGCGCTTATCAGGTCGCGATTAACGGAGATCCTGCACACAACATTCCGGGATTGAAATCGATTGTCGACAACTACGGCAATTCTGAGACGGGCGAAGCGGCAAAGGTTTACCTCGCCGATTGTTATTACTACCTCGGTGATTACACCGATGCCATGAAGTATTTCAAGGACTACGACGGAAGTGACAAGTTTCTGAAAGCCAGTGCCGATGCAGGAGTCGCGGAAGTTTACGAGATTCAAGGCGATCACAAGAAGGCGGCGGAGTATTACGAGAGAGCGGCCTCCCGCGATTCGAAGAATTTCATGACGCCTCAGTACCTGGTCGGAGCCGCGAGAAACTACATCAAGGTCGGGAAAAAAGACAGGGCAATCGGCCTCCTCACGAGAGTGCAAAAGGACTTTCCAAATTCGCCGTATGCGGGTAATCTGGCTTACTACATGGCGCAGGCAAAAGTAGAGTAGCAGGAGCTACATCTTTTATTCAGAGCTTAGATCCGGTGAAAACCGGGTCCTGACACGGTCCGGCTGATTTCATGATTAATTATCACTCCATTATGGACGGAAATAGCAAGGCCGTGCATTGCTACCCGGAACGAAACTCTTCCGTTCGACGCCGTCAGGCGTCATCTTCGACCGGTGCCTCCCGCTGGAGTGCGGCCTTAATCTCGTTCTGAATATTCGTCTGAATCAGATTGACTGACTCCGTCACTTCCTGGGTGAGACCGGAAGAGTAGGAGAACTCCTTCCCGACTATCCCGTAGAAAATTACTCTCCTCGGCAGCAGTTTCAATGTGCGCGCGAGCTCCACAGCATGTGCGGAATCAAAAGCGTGCGTCGAGAAGGAGAAGAAATGTTCCGGCATGGGGTCCTCGCTCGCATCAACCCGGAAGATTGTGCCGGCGGCAGCGGACGACCTGACAGCATCTATTATTACCAATGCGTCGCTGGACCGCATTAACTCAAGGAGGCCGGACTGATCGCCCGCGAGTTCGGCCGTCCTCACATCCGCCGGCACTTTCTCTTTCAGCATTCTCACAGCCAGTATACCTGCACCGTCATCGCCCCTGAATTCATTCCCTACTCCGACGATAGTGATGTTTACGCTCTTCTCGTTTTTCAGGGGAGCGGTCGGAGCTTTTCGGGTCGGTGTGCTTTCACTCTTCATTTTATTCGCTGCGCCGGGCTAGGAGATTTCCAGTTTCAGAAAATGGGTGGCGCACGAGATACATGGATCGTAGTTCCGCACGACCTGTTCACATCTGAGCGTCAGCTCCTGCTTTGGCATTTCAATGTTGGCGGTGACAAAATTTCTCAGGTCTGTCTCGATCATTTTTTGATTCTGAGATGTGGGCGGCACAATCTTGGCGTCCCTTATGGCACCGTCCTCCCCGACCAGATACCGGTGGTAAAGGATACCTCGCGGTGCCTCTGTGCAGCCGAACCCAAAACCGGGGCGGACGGAGTAATCCACTGCCGCCTTTTCGGGCTGTTCATAGTTTTCAATTATGCGGATTGCCTCGTCGCAGGCATAAAGGGCTTCCACCGCGCGGGCTACTATGCTCTTGAACGGGTTTTTGATTGGCGGCACCGCATTCGCCTCTCTTGCAGCCTTCTGCGCAAGCGGCGAGAGCTTCTCGAAATTCAGATTAAACCTGGCCAACGGACCGACAAGGTAGGCTCCTTTTCCTTTCATCTCCGACTGAAGTGCGTTCGTGTAATACGCATGGGTTTCATGGAAGATCAGCTCATATTCGCGAATGTCGATGTTGAGGCCTTTATTCGAAATAAGCCTCCCTTCGTTGAACGGATACTCGCCGGGATGACTTAACGAGACAAACTCGTAGTCATATTCGAACTCAGGGAACGGCAGCGAGGCGGTCCAGAGCACGGTCTCGTAAGCTTCGTCCCGGGCGCGCTTCAACCGTTCGAGAATTTCAACGAAATCCTTCTTCGCGGGTAACTTATAGAACCCGCCTACCTTCACGTTGATCGGGTGAATTTCTCTGCCGGCGAGGATTGTCACCAGGTCATTGCCCGTTTTCTTGAGCCTGAGTCCTCGCTGCACCGCATCCGGATGGTCTTTTGCAAGCTGGATCGCATCCTCATATCCCAGAAAATCAGGTGCGTGAAGCATGTAGACGTGGAGCGCATGGCTCTCGATCCATTCGCCGCAGTAGATCAGTCGCCTCAACTCGCGGAGCTGTCCATCGACTCTGACTCCGAATGCGTTTTCCATGGCGTGAACCGAACTCATCTGGTATGCAATCGGGCAAATGCCGCAGATACGTGCGGTGATGTCCGGCGCTTCTGAGTATTTTCTGCCGCGAAGAAAAGCCTCGAAGAATCGGGGAGGCTCGAATATCCTGAATTTTACGTCATCGACCCGACCGTCCTTCATCTTCACTTTCAGAGCGCCTTCTCCCTCGACACGGGCAAGATAGTCGACCTTTATCGTTCTGGCCTGTTTATTTTTCATGAGCTTCACTTTCTCTTCTGAAGGCTTCGGCGTAGGCGTTGAATCCGCGGAAGGCGAGAGATATGTCGTGCCGGGTCTCGCCTAGCTCGGAGAATTGGCCCGCAAGTGCGGAGGTGTTCGGTGATTCCATCGGGCCATAGCAGCCATAGCAACCTCTGTTGAACGAGGGACAGATCGAACCGCACCCGGACTGGGTCACCGGACCGAGACAGGGAGTGCCGTGTGCGACCATGACGCAGACGTTTCCCTTCAGCTTGCAGTCGATGCAGACGCTGTGAGTATGTATGTTGGGCTTCCTCTTGTGAAGCAGCGCCCCGATCACCTCGATGAGCTGGTACTTATTAATCGGGCATCCGCGCAGCTCGAAATCGACGTGCACGAAGGAACCTATTGGGAGCGACCTGTCGAGCGTCGAAATATGTTCGGGGGAAGCATAGACGATGCGTACAAACTCCTTGATGTCCTTCCAATTCCTCAATGCCTGGATCCCCCCTGCCGTTGCACATGCACCTATCGTGATAAGCGATCCGCACGATTTGCGGATTTCCCTTATGTGCTCCACATCGTGAGGCGTCGTAATGCTCCCTTCGACAATTCCGATATCGTAGGGTCCCTTGAGCATTCTCCGCGTTGCCTCCGGGAAGAAAGCGATGTCGATTGCGTCGGCAACCGCCAGGAGTTCTTCTTCTGCATCGAGTAGCGAAAGCTGGCAGCCGTCGCACGACGCGAATTTGAAGACTGCCACCTTGGGCTTGCTCCCTTTGTTGCGGGCAGGCATGTTACAACTCCTTTTTCTCGGTAAGTTGATAAACTTCGTTCAGCCGGAAAACGGGACCGTCCTTACAGATGAACTTCGGTCCGAACTGGCAGTGCCCGCAAAGCCCGATTCCGCATTTCATATTTCGTTCCATCGAGACGAATATCCGTTCCTGGGAGAGTCCCCTGCGCTGAAGTTCCTCGACCGTATATTTCATCATCACCTCCGGCCCGCAAACCATCGCTATCGTAGATTCGGAATCAAGCTTGATGTACGAGAACAGGTTTGTCACTACACCTATATGTCCCTTCCATGTCGAATCACCGCGGTCGACGGTGACAATTACCTCCGTGTTAGGGAGTTTGTTCCACTGTTCCAGCTCGACCCTGTACAGAAGATC
>JAJYOS010000211.1 GCA_021796055.1 Bacteroidota bacterium | reverse complement strand
GGATGTGAAAGGTGTTTCCAGGACAATGCCACTTACCGGTTATTCGTTGTTCTTCGCCGGTTTGGCCGTTACGGGAGCCCCGCCGTTCGGAACTTTCTTCGGTGAGATACTGATAATGACTCGCATGTTGCAGGTCTATGGTGTCTGGTTTACTCTAGTAATTGCCTCGTTCCTCGTCGTGGCCTTTGTCGGCCTGAACTACAGGGTGATCAGGATGGTATTCTCTGAGCCGGTCGGGCTGTCCGAAAAGATGGACGATAACGCCACGGTCCCGATTATCAGCCTCGTCATCGCATTCAGCATGGTCTTCCTTACACCCGTAGTCTACTACTTCCTGAAAGGAGTGGTGGTACGATGATTCGGGCAGTCGGAATCGCGGGACGTGATCAGGACAAACTCATGCTCCACGACGGCAAGAAGGTTTGGGCAACGTCGGAAACAAGTGGGGACGAATGGATCACGAACCAACTGAAGTCAGTTGCCGATCGCGACAAAGGGATAACTGGGCAGGAGGTCTTTGGTGACGGCGTCTTCGATTTTAGATATGGACCCGTAACCGGTGGGGTCATGGAAGCTGGTGCGTATCATCTTTACACATACGGCGAAAGAATACTCTGTCTGAACATTGACTGGAGTTACAAACACCGCGGCCTCGAAAGTTCAGCCATCGGGCTCGGTGTCCAAGAT
Organism: Bacteroidota bacterium; assembly: GCA_021796055.1. The sequence goes on along the minus strand of JAJYOS010000211.1, from coordinate 8,193 downwards.
GCCTTGAACGTCGCCGAGAGCGTCTGTGGTAATTTCGCTTTCTCTCATTCACTCGCCATGTCCCGGGCGATTGAGTCGGCCCTTTCTATTGAAATCTCTCCGCAGCTCAGGAGGGTCCGCATAATTGCGCTCGAACTGGAGAGGATTTATAACCACATCTATGTCATCTCGCAGCTTGCCTCCGCCGCGGCACAAAAAGTCATGACGAGTCACCTTCAGGCGATTTACGAAGACCTCCTTCGTCTCAATAATGACTTCTTCGGGTCGAGGTTCCTCAGGGGATTCAACGGAATTTCAGGTACAGCAAAACCTTTCAACGATGAAGCCCTGATTCATCTCTCCCGCCGACTTGGGGGTCTGTCCAGCCGATTTGAATATCTCTACGAACGCGCGCTTGAAAGCGAAAACTTCATGGATCGTTTGCACGATACAGCAAAACTCGATTCGGACAAGGCTGAGAAAATTGGAGTTACAGGTCCGACGCTCAGAGCCACAGGAGTGAGAGAGGATTTCAGACTCCAGGACCCGGATTATGAAGGCCTCAGATGCGCCACATCTCAGATGGGGGATTCACTGGCGCGCATGGAGGTCAGGGCAGAAGAAGTGTTCGAATCTGTGGAAATCATATCGGATTTGTCCGGAGAGTTAAAGGGACTAAGAGATTACGGAATTGCACCTGCTGCCGATAATAAGTCTGCGCTTGAAGGCTCCGGTTCAGGAATCGGCTATTGTGAATCGCCGAGCGGACTCCTGGCGTATTACGTCGAGCTGCAGAACGGGAAGATATCCTCTGTTTATGCAGCCACACCTTCAATATTTGGATTCAAAGCCATAGCTGAATCCCTCGTTGGGAACATTTTCACCGATTTTCCATTCGCAGTCGAATCTTTCGGTGCATATTTCGCAGATGCGGCAAGATAGAAGGAAGAAAGGACTCATGATAAATCGTCAGAGATACGAAGAAAGCTCCAACTAGCTTGGAACTTGAAGTTTGGAATTTGGAGCTTGACATGAAGTGGTGGCCCTTATGGGGATTGACAAGACGACTCACCGAACGGACACAGTATGCGAAGGACCTGTCCGTCCCATCGGCGTCCAGAATATTCAGAAAGTCCCTTCACGTCTATCCGATCGATGTCGGCAATGCAAATGATCTGAACTTCGACATCAGGGCTCTCCAGGCACCGCAGTACAACATTCACAGATTCGGAATATTCTTCGCCGACGTTCCGCGGCATGCCGATGTTCTCCTGGTTCTCGGCAGACCAACGGAAAAGATGGTACCGATCCTGCTCGAGACCGTGAATCAAATGCCCGGTCCCTATTCAATTGTGTCAGTAGAGTCCAAAGGGGAGAACGGGTTTATCGGAAGGGAAGTGGGAGTTGATATCGCCAGTCTTGGGCTTACAAATGTTGCAGCCCGTATCACAAACTACCGTGAGCCGAAAGACATCATTGCCGTCCTTCTAAATCTGATGGGGAAGGTGAACTAAGATGATATTTCTTTATCTTTCTCTTGCGTTATACGTGATCGGGGTTGCCGCTTCATCAAGAAAGAACCTGAGCTACTGGACAGCTTTCGCGGCATCCATTTCATCCCTCGTCGCAGGCATATCGGCCATGATAAACGGCTTCTCGTCCCCGGGCTTCTCCATTATGCCTGGACTCTTTATCAGCGTAGGCCTCGACGCAACTTCCGGTATTTTTCTTGTGGTCGCCTCCTTTTCGTTCATCGCACTATCCTTCTACTCCATCGATTTCGGCAAACTCTTCAGCCGGAAGATGGCTGCGTGGTTCAACATGTCACTCTTCGGGATGACGCTCGTAATAGCTGCCCAGGATTCAATCAATTTCATGATCGGCTGGGAAATAATGACAGTTGGGTTGTTTCTTCAAATCCTGGAACGCAAGGATTCCTATGAGGACGCTTTTCGATTCCTGGCATTTGGCGAAGCATCGGCCATGGCTCTCATCATCGGGTTTGCGGCTCTCTTTCTATCCAGCGGCACATTCTCAATCAAAGCGGGTGTCATGGCGACCCCGGTTTTCCTCGTGATGGCGACACTGGGGTTCATGATAAAAATGGATATCTTTCCATTTCACACCTGGATCACTGGTGCCTATTCGAAGGCTCCGTCTAATACTGCCGCCCTCCTGAGTGCCCCGTTGACTCTCATGGGAGTCTACGGCATTGTCCGAGCTCTATCAATCGCTGGGTATTCGGACTGGTGGGGAATTGGTCTCATGGCCTTCGGAGCGGTTTCGGCTTTCTGGGGTGCGATGCAAGCCGCTGCCGAGAGAAGTCTCAAAAAGCTTCCCGCTTATTCCACCGTGGAGAACAACGGTATAATACTCACTGCCATAGGGCTAAGTGCGATGGCAGGCGCCTCGGGTTCACAACCTATGATGGTACTGTCGCGATTTGCCTTTCTCGCGGCTCTGTTTGTCGCTTTCTCACACACCGTGGGAAAGTCGCTACTCTTCATGTCTGTTGGGCACGCCAAAGAGTCGCTTCAGGAGGAATCGATAGACAACGTCCGTGGAATATGGAGCAACGTTGGGAAAATTCCTGCATTCGGCATCCTGACCTCGGGACTTTCATTCAGTGCGTTTCCCCCGACCATCGGGTTCGTGGGAGAATGGATGATCCTCGAAGCTCTCTTTCAGTCGTATAAATTCCAGGGCAATGCCCAACGACTCCTGACGGCTTTCGCCGGAATTCTCATCGCGCTCGCGATTGGCCTCGCCGCGTTTTCCATGATAAAACTGATCGGGTACACTGCCCTCGGTCCCGATCACGGTAGAAAGGCCCACCGGTTCCCGTCGCTTAAGATAGAATCTTCGGAGGTTTTCCTTACTGTTTTGATTCTTTTAGGTGGAATATTTTCGCCTTTCTTAATCAAGATCCTCGGCTACTCAAATTTCCTGGGTGGGCTGCTCGCCGTACCGGACCCTTTACTCATTCTTTCGAGTAACCCGATATTCGGAGTTGTCTCTCCTACAATGTTCGTTCTGGTAGTTGGGTGCCTCTTTCTTGTCCCTTATCTCCTTTACCACCGAAGCGCGAAGAAGGCAAGGCGCGTGCAGGCCTGGAACGGAGGACAGACACTCACCGAAGACGAGTACTTCACAGTGCCAGCGTACTCATTTATACTGGAATACATCCTTCGAAGGGTTTACCTCACAAAGGAGATAAGGATGGGGTACACTGCCGAAGTCACCAATAAAGATCTCGCTGAGTACCTTTACGAGACTCTGGACAAGTTTGTAAGGAAGCTGAGTTACTTTGTCGGCCGGACCGTTATGAACGGTAAAATCTCACTGTACATCCTGTACATCGTCATTGTGTTTGTGCTTGCCTTCCTGCTTTGATATGACTATGAATGACATTAGATCATCAGGGCGATTGGGGACCATAAAGGGTGACTTCCGGCATTTCTGGAAGGACCTTGTATCGTTTTACAGGCTCCCGTTGAGGTGGAAGAAGGCGACGTGGGGATATGCCGCCGCGGGAATAATTGTGTTCCCCGGTCTCTTCTTTCTCGACCCGCACATCCGGATGTTTTTTGCGGAAATTCATACTCACTTTCTTAGTCAGGTCTTTGGATTCGCACATTGGTATGGCAAGATTCATCCAACACTTGATACCTTTGTTATCCTCTATGTGTTTGGCTTAGCTCTCCGGCACGAGAAACTAAGGATAGCGGGATGGAAGGTTTTCGAAGCGTTTGCCATATCTGGTATCACGGTGACAATTCTCGAATCGACCTTCGGACGGTGGAGACCGTACACCGGACATGGCAGCTTCGCTTTTGTCGGATTCACATTCGGCCCAAATGCTCATCTGTCGCTTCCCTCCGGCGATGTCGGTGTAGCTGTGGCATACTCGATGATCCTCGCTGGCTTTTCCAGTAACAAAATATGGAAGGCGTTCTGGTATTTGCTGGCAGTGCTTACATGTCTTGGGAGAATCTATCACGATCAGCATTGGTTTTCGGATGTTGTGCTCGCGGCGATAATATCTGTGTCGGTTGGAAATTATGTGAATGCAACCTTCAAGGAGGAAGCTACGCTGGAGCCGGCAGCGCAATAGATTTCATTTTTCGAAAGATTTATGTCAGCAGGCGAACAAAAAGTGCCAGTCTCCGTAGAACCCCAGAAGCGGTCCGCTCTGAGATTCGTGCTCCTCATCGGTATCGTCAGCCTCTTTGCGGATGGGACATACGAAGGGGCGCGGAGCATCGTCGGGCCGTACCTCGCTGTCCTTGGCGCGAGTGCCACACTTGTCGGAATCATTGGAGGATTCGGCGAGCTTCTCGGATATGGCTGGCGCCTCGTGTCCGGCAGATTCAGCGAACGGACCGGAAAGTTCTGGCCCGTTACGCTCTTCGGCTACGTCATTCAAATGAGTTCGGTGCCGCTAATGGCGCTGGCTCCTAACTGGCTGGTCTTCGGACTTCTTGTAGTGATGGAACGACTCGGGAAGGCTACCCGCAACCCGCCCCGCGACGTTATGCTCTCCCACGCTGGAAAACAGCTCGGAGGTTACGGATGGGTGTTCGGCACGCACGAAGCGCTCGACCAGCTTGGCGCACTCCTCGGCCCTCTTGCGGTAGCGGCGGTCCTCGCTGCGCATGGCAGTTACAGAATTGCCTTCGCGACGCTCCTCGTTCCTGCCGTAATATGCGTAAGTCTGATCTTCACTGCCCGCATTCTGTACCCGAAGCCGGAAGATCTTGAACCAGCTCCTCCGCCAAACGTGGAGTCTAAGGGGCTCCCGAAAATCTTCTGGATCTATTTGGCCGGGGCAGTGCTGGTCGCCGCGGGATTCGCGGACTTTTCGCTTATCGCATTTCACTTCCAGAAAACCGATGGTATCCCTACCACTTGGATTCCGGTGTTCTACTCGATTGCCATGGCCGTCAGCGGGACCGGCTCGCTTGTCTTCGGCCGCCTTTTTGATCGTGTCGGCCTGAAGATACTGATTCCATTAACTATCATCTCCGCTGCATCAGCCCCTCTGGTTTTCTTCGGCGGCTTCTGGCTCGCGCTCGTCGGCTCAGCGCTGTGGGGACTCGGCATGGGAGTTCACGAATCCATCATACCGGCAGCGGTAGCGACCATGGTTCCGCAGCAGCGCAGACCTTCGGCTTATGGAATCTTCACCGCCGGCTACGGCATTTTCTGGTTTATTGGCAGTGTGCTGCTTGGAATTCTATATGATATCTGGATCCCGGCTGTCGTAATTGTATCCGTCGCACTTCAGCTTATCGCAATTCCAATCTTCTTCAGGTTAGTGAGGAGTAAATGAAGACTTTGATTCTCTCCGACATACACGCAAACCTTCCCGCTCTCGAGGCCGTGCTGAGAGATGCGGGACATCATGACAACTGCTTCTTCATCGGGGACTCTGTAAGCTACGGACCATTTCCGAAAGAATGTGTTTCCTTCCTTCGTGAGCACATGAGTCAGGGCGTAATGGGGAACCATGACAACGCTATCGCTTACGACGAGGCTTGCGGTTGCCGCGCCGACTTCAAGACGTTTGCTGAAGATACTTTGAAATGGCATAAGACACTGCTGGATCAAGGAGATTTTAAGTTCCTGCGGTCTCTTCCATTAATGCTCACAGTGCATATCGACGGCCTGACCGTTTACATGACTCACGGCTCTCCGGAAGGGAATATATTCAGATACTTGAAGGAAGAAGAGATCGGAAAACAGGATATCGAGGGACTTGAAAAGGACGATTTCATCCTATTGGGCCACACACACTTTCAATACAAGAAGAAAATCGGAAAGACTACAATAGTAAATCCCGGAAGCGTCGGACTTTCAAGGGAAGATCATAACGCGTGCTACGCGGTTCTGGAAGACGGCGTAGTTACGCTGCGCCGAGTTCCTTACAACAACCGGCGGACTGTCGAAATGCTCTGGGAAAGTCCGGTCTCCTCTTTTACAAAGGAGGGTCTTTCGAAAATTATCGGTTGGTTGCCGCCGCAGATGCAGGAGAAAAGTTAAACGATGAGACTTTATGGAGAAGGTAAACTGATCAGAATCTTTCTCGGCGAGATGGACCGGAAGGACAATGAACAGCTCTACAAAACCATCGTCCTAAAGGCTAAACAGTCGAAGATGGCAGGTGCGACTGTGTCCAGAGGCGCACTTGGATTCGGTCCCGACAGTACGTTCAGCAACTCGAGGTCTGTAAAACTAAGCGACGACCTACCCATGATTATTGAAATCGTCGACACTGAGGCGAACATCAACAGATTCATCCCCGTAGTCGAGCAAATATTGGACGACGCAGGCTGCGGCGGAATGATAACCGTAGAGAAGGCAGAAGTCATCAGATACCTGAGAGGAAAGAACGCATGACACAAGTGAAAGGAGACAGGAGAAAGGAAACAGGAGGCAGAAAGATTTTTTCATCCTGGATAATTGTTTTACTCCTGATTTCAAGATTATTGCCCCCGGCTTCTGCACAATCTCTTGATCATGCCGGTATTTACTCCATACCGGAACCACAAAATCTCGGGATCCTCCAGGACTCCATACGGTCGTACATAAAATCCGGCGCCTACGAGAGAGGCATAGCAGAAGTGGCAGACTCGGCGAAGTCCTTCATCGAATCGAGGTACAGGACAGTCAGGACACCCGCCATCGTCCTCGACATCGATGAAACTGCTCTGTCCAACATTCAATTTGAATACCGGTACAGCTTCGGATACAGTCCCTCGCTCTGGAATGAGTGGGTGAAAGAGGCCGCCGCGACAGCGATCAAACCGACGCTGGAGCTTGCCAGATGGGCCGCGCAAAGGCACGTCGCAATCTTCTTCATCACGGGAAGATCTCAGATATCCCGTGATCTTGCTGCCGACCCGACGGTGATTAATCTCAAAAAAGCTGGCTATCCAAAATGGACGCGGATTTATTTCAAGAATTCAAGAACCATCTCCACATCCGCCTTCAAAACATCCGCAAGAAAGGAAATTGAATCCGAAGGTTACACCATCGTGGCAAATATCGGCGACCAGTACAGCGACCTGGTCGGAGGTTTTGCCGAGGGGAAATTCAAACTTCCTGACCCGATGTACTACATACCGTGATGGACAAGAAGATAGGAAGTTAAGAAAGTGGGAGACATTGACCGGCCATTCGGCAGCATCCTCTTCAACCACGACGCCCAGGAACTGTCAGGGGAACAGCCATCATTCTTCGTTGACCTGAATCTCGACCAGGTCATCACCGCGATTACTCGCGGCAAAGAACAGTACGAATTGAGACCGTTCTTCTATACTCCGCTTAGAGACATCGGGACAATCCAATACCGCCACGAGGTGATGCAGGACCTTGAAAACCTCACGCTCCTCGATGACATAAGGTCGTTTGCGCAAGGAATGAATACGGTGCGGGAATATATCCAGTTGTCCACAAAGCTTTCTTACAGGTACCAGAAGGAGAGATGGTTTCTCGATGCGGCAGGTCTCTACTGCAATGTTGTTGACGAGCTCCTCTTGAATTTGAAACGCGCGGATCTGAAATCGCGCGGCCTCCGCACGTTCCGTGATTACCTGACTGCGTATGTTCAATCGGATCTCTTCACATCTCTGCTTTCGGAAACGGAAAGTGTAAAGGCGGAGCTGGCAAAGGTCAAATACTCGCTTATCATAAGGGGAGGTAGTTTTACCGTCCGCAAGTACAATTCCGAAGTCGACTACAGCTCCGTGGTGGAGAACACCTTTGCCAAGTTCAACAAAGGGGCGACAAGCGACTACAGGGTGAAGTTCTCAGATCCCCTTGAGATGAACCATATCGAGGCCCAAATTCTCACCTTTGTCTCTCAATTATTTCCCGACGTTTTCCACGACCTCGATAATTGCTGCGACAAAAACGCTAACTTCCTCGACAAGACAATCGTGAATTTTGACCGCGAAGTACAGTTTTACATAACTTATCTGGATTACATCGCGCCGTTGAAGCAAGTAGGCCTGGACTTCTGCTATCCGGGGCTTTCGGAACCATCTGTCACGGTTCCGAAAGACGCGATCCATCTATTTGACTACGAATGCTTTGATCTCGCCCTGGCTGCTAAACTCGTTTTACAGGACTCGCCGGTTGTGTGTAACGACTTCTTTCTTGCCGGGCAGGAGCGGATATTTGTCGTGACGGGTCCGTATCCAGGCGGGATCA
>JAJYOS010000210.1 GCA_021796055.1 Bacteroidota bacterium | reverse complement strand
CTTCGAGATAATTAGGGCTGGAGCCGATATGGTTGCACTCGATGCGACGGAACGGATCCGGCCTAATGGGCTGACCGGATTCGAATTCCTGCGCCGCGTAAGAGTCGACCATCCGGGAACCCTTTTACTGGCAGATGTTTCGACCTTCGAAGAAGGGGTTCAGGCAGCGGAACTGGGCGCCGATCTGGTGTCCACAACATTGTCGGGCTACACTCCTGCTACAGCGCAGAAACGAGGCGCAGGCGTAGACTTCGATCTCATCGAACGGCTTTCAGGCTCATTGGTCGTCCCTGTCATTGCAGAAGGAAGAATTCTCCTTCCAGGCGAGGCGGCACATGTGTTCGACCTCGGTGCCTACGCGGTCGTCGTAGGCGCGGCGATCACCAGACCGACAGTAATTACGCAAATGTTTGTCCATGAGATTCAACACGGCATCAGAGGCAATGAAAAGAAAGATTAAGGTTATTCAATTCGGTCTCGGACAGATCGGCATAAACATGGCGAGGACTCTCCTCAAACACGACGAGAGGTTCGAGGTAGTCGGCTGTGTGGACAGCGCCCCCGACAAAGTACAGAAGGACATCGGAGAGTTCCTTGAACCGAAGGGCATTTACAATCTATCAGTCGTTGACTCGATGGACGCCCTGAAGCGCAAGCGGGCGGACGTCGTAATACACACGACAGTCTCATTTCTTCCGGAAGCTGCTGAACAAATCAAAGTACTCCTTGAGAAAGGGTATAATGTTATTACCACGGCCGAAGAAATGTTTTTTCTACGGCATCGCAACCCGAAGTTGTTCAGGAGTCTTGACAATCTCGCCAGAAGAAAGCATCTGAGGCTGCTTGCAACGGGCGTTAATCCCGGTTTCGTCATGGACAGCCTGATACTGATGTTGACAGCACCGTGCTCAACAATCTCTGCAATCAGAGCCGAGCGGATGGTCAATCTAAGCCGACGACGGCTTGCACTGCAGAGGAAGCTGGGTGTCGGGCTGACGGCGCAAGAGTTCGTCGAGCAGGTCGAAAACGGACGATTCGGCCACATAGGTCTCGCGGATTCCGCGGAATTTGTTTCACATTACCTTGGCATAAAATACGACAACATTCGTTCGTCGATTCAGCCTGTCGTCGCGGACCACGATTATCATGGGGACGAGATGTTCGTCGCAATGAATCATGTGCTCGGAGTGCGCCAGGAAGTCGTCGTGGAGAAGGGGGCGCAGGCCGTACTGTCTCTCCGGCTGACTATGCGAATAGATGCGTCAATTGAATATGACGCCATATTTGTGGACGGAGAACCTCCCGTGAACGTGGTGATCAATAACGGCATCATGGGGGATACTGCAACTGTAGGTCTCGTGGTAAATCAGATCGAGAATTTTCTTGAAACGGCGCCGGGTTATCACGACATGGCGGAAATGAAAATCCCGCGTTTTGTTCTCAACAGCATATCCTGATGACGACAATCATTGGAAACTCTTATTCGTCTTCGAAAACGTGAGTTGCGAGAGGGCTTTTATATAAGCGGGGGAAGCGGGATCAGCATAAAAAGGGAAATCTGCGGATGAAGTCGCGATATGGGCTGTATTTTCTTCTGATGACTGCATACGGCCTTATTGTCTCGGTGTGGCTCCACGCGTTCACCTTTAGCTCGCCGGGACTTGTGGCGTTTCTTTGCTTCTCCACTGTAATCGTATCTGCCCTGATCATGAGCTGGGCCGCCGAGGCTGCTGAGTTCAGCATAAGCCAGGGACTCGCTGTCGCAATCGTCGCACTGCTCCAGGTTATTCCTGAATTTATGGTCGAGGCCGTTATCGCCTGGCGAAAAGATATCGACCTCATGATGGCAAATTTCACGGGTTCCAACCGGCTTCTGATGGGTGTCGGCTGGCCCTTGATCTTCATCACTGCGGATATTTACTCACGAATAAGGAAGAAGCGGAAGCTCGACGCCATTCATCTTCGACCAGAAAACATTGTCGAAGTGGCGGCCTTATTCATTGCCTCTCTCTACTTCATTGTAGTGCTCATAAAGCGCGACCTCCAGGTTTACGACGGAATATCCCTTGGAATGATTTTCATCGGCTACATGTACATTCTCAGAATTCTCCCCGAGGAAGCAGAAGAAAAGAAGGACGACCTGTTGTCGATGCCGCGTTCTCTCGTAAATGTGAGTGACGGGAGAAACCGTGCGCTCATCCTGACCGCGTTGTTCGGAGTCGGCGGACTTACAATGTGGGCAGTTGCAGATCCGTTTTTGGACAGCATGAAGGAAGTAGCTACTGCCGCGGGAATAAGCGTATTTGTGTTTGTACAGTGGGTTGCCCCGTTTTTGTCCGAATTCCCGGAAAAGGTCACGGCGTTCTACTGGGCCCGGACCATCCGCCTCGGCCCCATGGCCCTGCTGAATATGATAAGCAGCAAGGTCAACCAGTGGACGCTCCTCGTCTCCATGATCCCGATCGTGTATTCCATTTCGATGGGAAGAATATCGACGATTCCGTTGGATATCCATCACCGCGAGGAAATACTCCTGTCAATGATGATGACGTTTTACGGATGCTCCACCCTGGCGAAGTTGAAGTTCACGCGTGAAAACGCTATTATTTTATTTGTGCTGTGGCTTGCGCAGTTTCTTTACCCGATAAACTTCACCTTCATGCCTCAACTCCCGGTTGTGGGTAATAACTCGAGACTTATCACCTCCGCTCTTTTCGGCATACTCACGATACTTGAAATCGTCAGACACCGAAAGGAATTCCGCATAGCTTCCGGGTTGAGAGAAACCGTTCGCCTGGCTAAATCGAGGATCGGTCAGGCTGAGTAATGCGATGAGACCTGTCGGAGAGCGAGTCGTGAAGTTCATCGTCAATCCGGTCTCCGGCAACGGCAGGACGCGCAGGCTTTTGCCGCATCTGATCAAGATTGCGAAGAGACTTGGGATTGAGTTTGACCTCCAGCTTACTCAGGCACCTGAGCATGCAACAGAACTGGCAAGCAACAGTTCAGGTGAGTTTGATGTTGTCGTCGCTGTCGGGGGAGACGGTACGATTAACGAAGTTGCCGCAGGAGCTATCAAGTCACAAAAGGCAATGGGTGTTGTGCCGTCAGGGACCGGCAACGACTTCGTTCGTTCGATGGGGAGGCTCAAACATCTGCACGACTACCTTCACAGGGCCGTAGCCGGGAGAGCAAAGCTGATCGATGTCGGGTCGCTACAGGTAGAAGGGAAGGATATGCTTTTCGTGAACGGCGTGGGAGTCGGATTCGATGCGGAGGTGGCAAGGGAAAGCCTGAATCTCACGAAACTCAAGGGACTTTCCAGGTATCTTTACGCGGTCATCAGGACACTTTCGAAGTACAATGCTTCGGAGATGCAGATCGAATTGGACGGCCAGATTATCAAGGGCAGAACTTTCCTGGTTGCTATAGGCAACGGAATATCCGCCGGGGGAGGATTCCTCCTTACACCGGACGCGAAGCTCGATGACGGTCTGCTTGATACATGCATAGTCTCCGACGTATCTTTTTCGCGAGTCCTACAGGTGATACCGAGTGTACTACGGGGAACGCACGCGAGACACAAGGAGGTATCTATGAACAGGGCCGGGACAATCCGGATCGAAAGCGAACATCCGGTGGCCATTCACAGAGACGGTGAAATTCCCGCGGATAAGGCCACCAGAATCAGCATAGAAGTGCGTCCCCAAGCACTGAAAATTATGTCATAGATAATCCGGCCCGGATCCTCAAATAAACGGAACAACAACCAGCCACTTTCATGTTAATGGCTTAGTATGGCATCGACTAGAAGACAATTCCTGAACCGGATTCTTGCGGGCGGAATTACAGCAATTACGGTTTATGTAATTTATCCCATTCTAAGATTTTTCGACCCACCGTCCGTCACCCCGGACGAGCAGAGCAGAATCTTTGTCGCTACTGCAGAAGAGATGAACCTCAACTCCGCAAAGTTCTTCAGGCTTCTTGACCGGGCCGCGGTACTTGTGAGACTGCCAAACGGCAATTACAGGTCTTTGTCGGCAAAGTGCACCGACCTGGGCTGCACAGTTTCATTCAGGCCGGTTGGAGATTACTTCCACTGCAACTGTCATGGGAGCGAATTTAGCATCAGCGGCAGGGTTCTGAGGGGACCGGCAGAGCGCCCGCTCGAGGAATATGACGTGTCTGTCGAGGGCGACAAGATCTATGTCTCAGCACCGGCGAAAACTGTTTGAGGGTGATGAAACGTAGACTAATTCGGTTCATAGAGGAACGCGCAGACATCGGGCCCCTTCGTAATTGGATTCGACAGAAGACCGTCCCTCAACACAAATACACTGTATGGTATTACTTCGGCGGCCTCGCGCTTTTCCTAGTCGTGGTGCAGATAGTGACGGGAATACTGCTGGCCTTCTACTATTCTCCCACTCCCTCGTCAGCCAACGAATCGGTCAGATTCATAATGGAAAAGGTGAACTACGGCTGGTTAATAAGATCGATTCACTTCTGGAATGCCAATTTTCTGATCGCGGTAGTCCTGGTGCACATGTTCTCCACCTACTTCACGAAAGCATACCGGAAACCGCGCGAAGCGATGTGGATAATAGGTGCCCTGACGTTGGCCCTGATACTGGCATTTGCATTCACCGGATACCTGCTTCCGTGGACTACTTTGTCCTACTTTGCGACGAAGATAGGGGTGAATACTCCGCGTGTGCTGCCGATTATCGGCGGCTACCTATCAAGAGTCCTGATGGGCGGCTCCGATGTCGGCGCAGCTACTCTGCACAGAATGTTTACGCTGCACACGGTCGTCCTGCCTCTTCTGACTCTGACTCTTATCGTCTTGCATGTGTTTCTTGGCCAGGTCTTTGGTTCGAGCGTGCCCATTTCACAGTCGAGCTACGACAGGCACACGAGGTTTTTTCCGGATCACTTGCTGAAGGACGCAGCCGTTTGGACGGTCGGATTGGCAGTCCTGCTAACGTTTGCTACGGTATTTCCTGCAAATTTGGGTTCAAAAGTCAACCCTCTTCAGCCTGCGCCGGCAGGGACCAAACCGATGTGGTATTTTCTATTCATGTATCAGAGTCTCAGAATATATTCAAGGGCCGTTGCCATGGGAAGCATCACGCTGGGCGCACTGGTGTGGCTGGCGATACCCATCCTCGACCGCAAATCGGCGAAGGGCGAAAAGAGCACCCTATTTACTCTCTTCGGGATAGCGGTGCTGGTTTACCTGATTGCAATGACCGTCTTCGGAGATATCTCCATGAAAATTCACTGATGACGCTCTCCTTACTGCAAACCGCCATTCAGGACTCATCCTCCGTCAAGATATTGTCTTTCACGGACAGATTGGATTTCACTCTTCCGATTATCGCGATACTCGTCATCGTAGCTTTTTTCTTTGAGTTGAAATCGTACACGATGAAGATCTCGCCCGATCGAAACAGCCGGACCGGAACGAAAAGAGTTGACCGGTAGTCTGTAGATTTCAGCCGGTCCCGCACGGGCAATTGAAACGGCTCAAATCCTTGAAAATTTTTGACAGCCGTCCTATATTTAAACCAAGCCGATGAAAGATCAGTGTATACGACTCAATAATGCCACGTTCTATGCGTACCATGGTGTCCTGACGAATGAGCAGGTTTCAGGCGGGAAGTTCGAGGTCGACGTTGAAATGTTCGGCGACTTCACCCAGGCGGCACTAAGCGACCGACTGAAGGAAACCGTCGATTATCAGAAGGTCTACAAATCGATCAAGGAACTCGTCATCGAGAAGCGGTTCTATCTGATAGAATCGCTGGGAACGCAGATAGCCGACAGCATACTCAACAACTTTTCCCTTTTGAACCGGGTGGTTGTCAAAGTCCGAAAACACACTCCGCAGGTAGGGGGGGTCGTAGACTTTGTTGAATTTGAAACCGAGAGGGTACGTGTCAAGTAGTTCGGCGTCAGATGAGACGGAAGCTTACCTCTCATTAGGATCGAACATCGGCGACAGAATCGGATATCTCAGAAAATCTGTCCGTTCGCTTTCAGCTCTATCCAGATCCCGGCAAGTCGAACTGTCGTCGGTCTACGAAAGCGAACCCGTTGGTTATGCCGACCAGCCGAAGTTCCTGAACGTCGCCGCCATCGTCTCGACTCCCATCAGCGTCAGCGATCTGCTGCGCAGGCTTAAAGTAATCGAGAGAGATTTGGGGCGTGTTCCGAGAGATCGCTGGAGAGAACGGGAGATAGACATAGACATCATTTTCTACGGCCCTCTGAAGATCGAAACGGATGACCTCACCGTTCCTCATCCCAGGGCTCACCTCAGGAGATTCGTCCTGCAGCCGCTATGCGAGATTGCCCCTGATTTTGTTCACCCGCTTTTCAACAGAACACTGAAACAACTTCTCGATGATTGCGAGGATGGCTCGGAAGTCAGGCGATTCGAAAGTTCCTCGGTCCTACAGGGATAAACATGGAATTGGAAAACTTCACCACAGATTTTAAGCACATAGCAATCGAGGGCGTAATAGGCGCGGGGAAGACCAGCCTGACGCTAAAGCTTTCGAAGTTCCTGAACGCACGACCGGTACTCGAAGAGTTCGAGGAAAACCCCTTTCTGGACAAATTTTACGACGATATTCAGCATTATGCCTTTCAAACGCAAATCTTCTTCCTTCTGAGCAGGTTCAAACAGCAGCAGCAATTGACGCAGATGGATATTTTTGAACAGATGATAATCAGCGATTACATGTTTGAGAAAGATAAGATATTTGCCTATTTGAATTTGCAGGACGACGAGCTTCGGCTTTACGAAAGCCTTGTAAGTCTTCTGGAGAAATCGGTTCCGAAGCCCGACCTTGTTGTATATTTGCAGTGTAACGTGGATCACCTCATGGCAAACATAAGAAAACGCGGCAGGAAATTCGAAAGAAGCATTTCAAAAGAATACATACAGGGCCTGAATGAGGCCTACAATTACTTTTTTTTCCGCTACAAATCGACCCCTCTCTTGATAGTGAATGCAGATCAAATCGATTTCGTGAACGACGAAAACGATTTCAACAGACTGGCCTCGGAAATTCTGAAGCCACGGAAGGTCGCAGAGTACTATAACCCGATATTAAAGTAATGTTTGAATTCTTAAGCTGGCTGATATTTTTATACGTCGTTTACCTGGTCATCAAAGGCCTTATCCGGAATGCTGTGCATAGGGGAATCAGAGACTATGAATCCCATAGAGAGGCCCAGAAGAGGAAGCAAAACGAAGTGAAGATAGACCGTGACAAGATCGAAGACGCCCACTACGAAGAGCTCAAGAAGAAGTAGGAGCAGTTGTTGAAAGGCACGCCCGGGAGCAACGGCCGCGGGAGATTCCTGGAACGGCTGGCCAAGAAAACAGCTGGATTCCTCCTCGCAAAGATATCCTCCCCACGACACAGACACTGGCACGGTCTCGAAGCAGCAGGGCCCATAAAAAAGATAATCGTCATAAGACAGCACAACCAGTTCGGGGACGTTCTCTGCACGGTTCCATTGCTGCGGGCTCTGCGATCCAAATTTTCTCCCGACGAACTCGCGGTTGTCGTTTCTCCGCAAAACATAGATGCCATCACGGGCTGCAAGCACGTCACGAGCCTCATCAATTATGACAAGCTGACATTCTACAGGAAGCCGGCCCTCTTCTTCACATTCGTGAGGAACCTGCGGAAGGATTATGATTTGCTCCTCGTGCCTTCGAACGTTTCGATCTCGCTGACTAATGACCTGCTCGCGTTCCTCGTGAAAGCCAGGACAAAGATCGGACCGCGTTCACTGGAAAGTAAACCGAACAAGACCAGTTCCGTTTACGATATCGCGGTCGACTTGCGATGGGAAAAGAGTATCGCCCACCAGTCTTTCAGGAACATGAAAGTCGCCGAGCCGCTGGGAATCACGCGTAGCGACAGCAGCGGGCAACTTGAATATGAAGTCGACAAGAAAACGCTGGACGAAGTCGCTGCGTTCATTGTGAGGGCATCGGGAAAATCTGGAAGAAGGGTTGCACTGCACGCAGGCGCCGGGAAATTGCCAAATCGCTGGAACGTGGTGAATTTCGCCAGGCTGTCGGACCTGCTGCATAACGAACATGACGCAGAGATATTCCGGACGTAGGGTCCGATGGACCATGATGTAATCGAGCACCTGATAAACATCATCAAGGTCCCGTTCATCCGTGTCAGGAATAAGACGGTATCCTTCATCGCGGGGCTATTGAAAGAAATGGATATGGTGGTCACCAACGATACGGGCATCATGCATCTATCGGCGGCAGTCGGAACTCCGACACTCTCGCTTTTCGGCCCGACCGACCCTCTTCAATGGGCACCGCTCGGAAGCAAGCACAGGTTCATACTCGGACGGGGGGGAGACATAAACACAATTGAAGTGACGAAAGCATTCTCATCTGCTTCGAAACTACTGAGGAAATCTTAACTAAGATGGAGTATTTCTTCAAAATAAAAGAGAAGCTGCTGGAATGGTTTTCCAAGTTTGAGTTCTCCCAGGAACCGCTGCACCTGGTCCTTGCGGTAATTACCGGCATCTTTGCCGCCTTCGGCGCAATCCTGTTTTACAAAATGATCGTGGTCGTAGAGGAACTTCTGTTCCACGCTCCGGCCGGTCTCTTTGGTGTCTCCAACCTCATCAACCTACAGGGCTGGCAGAGGTATGTCATCATACCGATTGTCCCGGCACTGGGCGGGTTAATCGTGGGCTGGATATCCATCAAGCTGGCAGCGGACGTGAAGGGCGAGGGCGTCCCGATGGTGATTGAGGGCGTCGCAAAGAAGGGGGGAATTCTGAGTCCCTTTGTCGGGATAAAACAGTTAATCACCAGTGCCATAGGCACCGGGAGGTGC
>JAJYOS010000209.1 GCA_021796055.1 Bacteroidota bacterium | reverse complement strand
ATCAGGAGTAGAATGAACTCGAATGCAAAAAACCTGTAGTAACCATACGAGTGCCGTTTACGCAGCCAGTCTCTTGAAAGAAACGCTAAGACAGCGGAGCAGACGACAAATATCGGTAGTTCTATGGTTCCTCCTCCTCAAGCATTATCTGCAGTTACTATTTTAAGAGAAATGCAGACAAAAAAATAGCCTGCGGAGCGAAAACACGCAGGCTATTTGAATATCAGCCTCAGTGTTCGGGCGGGAACGCCGGTGAGGACGGAGGAACCGGTGGGATCTTCTTAGGGTTCTCCTTGATCTCCTTCAGGAGATACTTCACCGCTTCATCTATCTGTGGATCCTTTCCTTCCATCACGAGCTTCGGCGTCTCATCGATTTTAATGTCAGGTTCAACACCATGGTTCTCTATGATCCACTCGCTCTTCATTCCATAGATCGAGAACTGAGGAACCGTGATATACCCGCCGTCGATGAGCGGCCTGTATCCGACAATACCTCTGACACCTCCCCACGTCCGTGTGCCGATCAGCGGACCGAGCCCATACTTTCTGAAGTAATACGGGAAAATGTCGCCGTCGGACGCCGAGTAATGGTTGATGAGGCAGGCCATATAGCCGTTGAACACCGGCTGTGGAATGGTAGTCGGCGCGCCGTGTCTTGACATCGACATGCCGACGAGGATCCTTCTCAGCCTCTCAAGAAGGAGCTGATCCACGAAGCCGCCGCCGTTGTAGCGCTCGTCTATTATCAGTCCTTCCTTCGTTATCTGTGGATAGAATTGTTGGACGAACGCGTTAAGTCCGGCAGCTTCCATGTCCGGCAGATACACGTAGCCGATCTTTCCGCCCGAAAGGCTGTCCACAAGCCTGCGATTGCGGACAATCCAGTCGTTGTAGCGCAGATTATATTCGTCCGCGATCGGACTGACTTCCACCGTCCGCGCTCCTTTGAGATCCGGTCTGGAATTGACGAGCAGCGAAACCGTTGTCCCGAAGGTATTCTCCATAACGCTGTCTATACTCATCGGGAATTTCACCGGAAGATTGTTTATAGCCATGATATAGTCGCCCTGATGGACGTCCACGCCGGGCAACGTAAGCGGCGATATCCTGTTCTGTTTCGTATTCAAGCCGATCATGATGCGGCTGATCCTGTAGTAGCCGCTTGTCTTGTCGAGTGAATAGTTCGCACCGAGCAGGCCTGTTATGGTCTTGTGAATCTCAGGATAATACCCGCCGCCGACATAGGTGTGCGAGTTTTGGAGCTCACCGATCATGCTGCTTATAATGTCAGTCAGGTCGTACCGGTTATTCACGTAAGGCAACAGGACTTCATATCTTTGCTTTTCCGCTTCCCAGTTAACGCCATTCATCCCGGGTGAATAGAAAAACTGGCGCTCAAGTCTCCACGCCTGGTTGAACATTTCGGTCCATTCCTGATGGAAATGAACGAACATCTTCATGTTTGAAACATTGATCTCGCCATCGCCGGCTTTATGCCCGGCCGGTTTCGAGTCGATTATTCCATAGGTCTTACCGCTTTGATACATTATACTCTTTCCATCGGCCGAGAGATCGTATCCTTCGACCGGTGAAAGAATCTCCGTGTCTTTGCGTTCGGTCAGACTGTAGCAGTGCAGCGAGGACTTTTCGCCCGACGCGTTGCCGGAAAGGCCCTCCGTCGGGAAAGTGACGTAGTAAATGTTGCCGTTCGCTTCACTCAATCCGCCGATGTTGTTCGTCGGAATCGGGACTTCGACGGCCCTTGAGCCTAATCCTTCAAAGTTGATCCTGACCTCTTTCGATGTCTCGGGTTCCGTCCCCTTCTTCTCGGCACCCGCTTTGGCTTCCTCTTTTTTCTGCCCGGTCACCTTAACCTCATCGTTCTTCGGAGCAAAAGGCGAGGCGCTGTCTGCCTGGAGGGTGGCCACATAAATACCGGTCGACTTCGTATTGGTGAACTCCATGTCGAAGTTCCCTATGACGCCGTTGTAGTTCCTATCCGAAAGGAAGATCAGATACTTTCCTTCCCTGTCGAAGATCGGATCGTAATCGTTGGTGTAACCGTTCGTCACTTCGTGAATTTTGCTGTCGGCAAGAGAGTAGATGTAAATCGAAGTGAACGTATTTGCATGATGCTTGGCGTAAGTGATGTACCGGCTGTCAGGCGACCACGAATACCCGTTGAATTGCCAGACAGAGTCTTCGTCAACCAGTACCGATTTCTTATCGGAAACATCGACATACCACAGCTTAAAGCTTTGATCAGAATATAAGATCTTCTTGCTGTCCGGCGACCACACCATGTGGTCCAGGTACTCTTTATTTCCGTGCGTTACCTGAATCGGTTCAGAGTTCAGCTTATCGTCGCGAAGGTAAATCTCTTCTTCACCTGTCCTGTCCGAAATATACGCGATGTATTTACCGTCGGGTGCCCACACAGGATCCTTGTCGTCGACACTTGACGTATTGGTCAGATCTCTGGTATTGCCGGTCTTCTTAGGTACCGTGAAGATATCTCCGCGAGCCTGAAAGACCGCTCTCTCTCCGTCGGGCCCGATTGCAAAATCAACGATGTCCTTGCTTGCATCGACCCATTTCGGCACTGCCAGTGATTCGTCGTTCGGAATAGAGATGTCCAGTTTTCTCAATTTCTCGCCCGGCAAATCGAGCACGTACAGGTAACCACCGTTCTGAAAAACGATGGCATCGGGCCCTAACGATGCCCAGTTACAGTCGTAATCCTTGAAGAATGTAACCTGCCTGAAAGCTTTAGTCGCGATATCGTAGGCCCAGATATTTTTGCGGTGGGTACTGTCCCGGTCGGAAATGAAATAAATAATATTCTTGTACCACATCGGGTCGGTGTCGGTTCCTTTCCAGTCACCGATCTGCTCCTCATCCATGGTCTTCATGTTATGGATGTAGATCTTCTGCGCCATTCCGCCGTAATATCTTTTCCTTGCTCTGAAGTTTCTGAAAATTCTGTTGTATGCGAATTCCTTCCCGTCAGGTGAGAAGCTGAGAAGACCGCCCTTTGGAACCGGGAACTGGACCGGCATCCCACCTTCGACGGATATCGTGTACAGACTTCCGAACCAGGTGTTGTAGGTATGCATCCGTGAAAGGAACAAAATGTTTTTCCCATCAGGCGTCCAGGTGATTACTTCGTTGTTCGGGCCCATCCTCTCCGGAATGCCTTCGACATCCTGGCGGAAGGTAAGCTGCCTGGGTTGACCTCCTTCCGCTGGCATGACATAGACATTAAAATTGCCGTCATACTGTCCGGTGAAAGCGATCCATTTGCCGTCCGGGCTGAACTTCGGGAACAGCTCAAGGCCGGGATCGGACGTGAGTCTCCGTGCGACTCCCCCTTGTGGGGAGACTTCGTAGATATCGCCGGCGTAAACAAAGGCGACTTCATTTTGGGAAATGGTGGGAAACCTCAATAGCCTCGCGTCGTTCATCGCAAAGGCAGTTGAGGCGAGAAAGAGTACAGCTACGCCAAGCTTTCTCATTAAGAACCTCCGGATTTTGTTTAATCTAAAATGTGTATTGTTGAGAAAAAAGGTCGTAAGTAGAACGATCGCCTTCGGGGAAAAGGCGACCGGGGAATGTCTCCTTTGTTCGAATCAAAGTCTCAACGTTGGGCTTAATATCTTCTGATCTTAACAGACGACACTCCCGCAGAGACATCGATAAATATTTTCTTTTTCGCTGAATCGTAATTCGGAGAAACGTAGTGGCCGTCTTCCGCTTTCGTGAAATCAGGGAAAGACTTGCTGGAAAGTTCGGCGTCATCCCTCACCCTACAGCCTGCGCTCATCGGAACATATATTGTAAGGGAGGAGACCCCCGTGTTAAGTGTAAGTCTTGTGGTATCGGCCTTATCTCCCAGCCGTACCTTTATCGACGATGCGCCTGCCTTTATAGTAGCCCGACTGACAAAATATCGCGTCAGGTCGAAGTCAACCGAGCAAGCTCCTACTTCGGCGTTAATCTCCCAATCCGGCTTTGTGTTCAGTTCCATATTCACGGTATTTTCTGAACCGCCGAACTGCCAACGGTCTTCCTTTCCCTGAAGAGTCAGATTCATATTCTGCGTCGTTCCCTCTTTGTCGGAGTCGAACGAATAGCGGCCTATGTTGGATTCGGAATTCGCCTTGAACAAATCGCCGGTCGTATCACGAATGGTAAAAGTGCCGGCGCCTGCTCTTATCGAGAGCACTGCATGGCGTACGTCCTTGCCGAAGTCCTGCGTGAATTCCTGGGTTTGAACGTCATCCGCGTGGCCATGGAAGATGTTACTCAGCCTTCCCCATCCGACCGAGGCGGCTGATACTATCCATCCGATCACCAGTACAAGTGTCACCGCATAAAGTATGGCCCTCCACTTCGTATTCGGGACCAGGACCGATATGCCGGCTAGTACGAGCAACACTGGCCACAGCCTGAAGACGAAATGCCAGTCGAGTCGGAGAACGTCGAAGTTCGAAAGAAAAAGTGCAACCCCCAACAGGACGATAAGTATTCCGGCAAAAAGGCGGCTAACTTTCATGACTCTCCCCCTTCTCTTCCTTGTGTGCCGATTTCAGTATCAGCGCTACACCAATGGCAACCAGAATCAGCGGCCAGGTAGCGGAGAAATCGAAATGGGGCAGATAGTTGTTTGCGAGGAACAGCGCTCCGAGGACTATAAGGACTATCCCTCCTGTGAGACTTCCATTGCGTTTTCTGTACTCATATTCACGGCCGACTTTTTTTTCATCCATGACTGATTCTCCTTCCGCGGTTTGGGCTTTCGATTCGAAATCAAATCTCTGATTAGGAACAACGATCCATAAAACTATGTAGGCCAGCAACCCCGACGCACCGGCGAGAGTCGCGAGGACGAAGATCACCCTGATGAACACGGGATCGATATCGAAATATTCGCCGATCCCGCCCGCAACTCCCGCTACAACCCGATTTTTCCTCGAACGGTAAAGTCTGCGTTCCATATTCCAGCTCCTTTTGAAGGATTCTACGGGGAGTCCGGGAAAAAGTTACCGGTTTTGCCAACTTTTGAAAACTATCTGAGACCTACAGCGGTGCCGACCGGAGAAAAAAAAATCCCGGTTGAATTGCTCCAACCGGGATCCGAAAGTTTAAGCGACTTCAGATCTTCTTAACTTTAGCCGCTTGCAACCCTTTGGGGCCCTGTTCAACTTCAAACTGAACTTTATCGCCCTCTTTCAAAGTCTTGTAGCCTTCGCCAATGATGGCTTTGAAATGTACGAACACGTCGTCACCACTCTCGCGAGAGATGAACCCGTATCCCTTGGTTGCGTTGAACCACTTCACGGTTCCTTGCTCCATTGCTGGATCCTTTCACTAATGTTTCTAAATGTGTACCCGAGCCGTCGCGCCAGATGTATTTGGCTTATACAGAATTGTCCCGACTTCAGTCGGGATCCCGGCTAAGAGCCGGGACTGGTGAACACAACCAGAACCTGGTATCTTCACCTCTGCATATGATGCTACGCCTCGTGTAGTACCCGTAGCAACGGAGCCCACACTCACGTGTCGACACTTCGATGCGCAGACACACGGGGAATTACATCTGCAGCCACAACCTATAAAACCATGGCCTTTTTCGCCCTCAACGGGCAACCAGCCATAACTACCGCTCCACGATCAACAGGAAAATGCGGCTTGGCGCCATAGACGCCATTTGGCGCAAACAACGGTGTACTGTTATTTGCGACTATATGATAGCTTCTTGACACGTCAAATGCAAACGAAGTTTATCTGACGTAGGTCTTATGATTCGTCCAAAAACACCAAAAACCTCGATTCCCCTATCAACCCCACTTCAAATGAATATTGCGGGCAGCAGACTCAGTTCTGCTTCTCATCAACCTTTACGGTGATCTCCCGAAACCGATCGACCAACTGGACACGAAGCTCTTCCAACGTGAATGGTTTATGCAACACTCCGATTCCCCCGTTGTTCAATATGTCCTGGACTCTCCCCTCCGAGCTGTAACCGGTGGACACAAATACAGGGAGTTCTGGACGGACCTTCCGCATTTCGAAATATGTCTCCCTCCCGTCCAGCCCCGGCATAATCATATCTAATATTACGACATCGATTCGCCTGTCACTCTTCAGCAGTTCCACGGCCGTCTCCCCGCTGTCTGCAGCTATTACTGAGAAACCGAAACGCGTGAGGGAATCGATAAGCATATCTCGAATCTCAAGTTCGTCGTCCACTACGAGACACGTTTTGTCCGCGACAACTCTCTCCACATTGCCCTCACGATGGCGACTGCCCGTGACGGACTTATGGAATGATGCCGGGAGAAAGATTCTGAATGTTGTTCCTTTACCCAGCTCGCTCTCCACTTCGATATCGCCGCCATGGTTTTTCACGATACCATAAACCATCGATAACCCCAGTCCGGTCCCTTTCCCCTTCGGTTTCGTGGTATAGAAGGGTTCAAAAATTTTCGGTCGATTCTCCTTTGAGATACCCTCTCCATCATCGGCTACTTCGACAACCACATATTCCCTCTTATCGGGATTCGCGATCGATTCACGCATTTGTCCATCCTTGAGGACAGATGTCGATATTCTCAGTTTTCCACCTCGGGGCATTGCGTCACGGGCGTTGATCGCGAGGTTCATCATGACCTGGGACAGTTGGGATTCGTCACCATCCACGGCAGGCAAGTCAGGGTACAGTTCCAGTGAAACATCCACATTCTTTTCAATCATCTTCCGGGTCAGTTCGACCGTCTCCCTGCAAATTTTATTGAAGTCAACGCTCATAACTGCCGTCTTGCCGCCCCGCGCGAAACCGAGAAGTTGCTTCGTCAACTCAGCTGCTCTGCTCGCCGACTTCTCAATCGTGTCCAGGTACCTGGCAACCTTCTCATTATTCTTCAGTTCCAGCTTCAGAAGGCTGGCGTATCCCAATATTGCTCCCAGTATATTGTTGAAGTCGTGTGCCACTCCTCCTGCAAGAGTCCCGAGGCTTTCCATTTTTTGAGAATGCCTCAGTTGCTCCTCCAGCTTTCTGGTCTCGGATTCGCTCACCTGACGTTCGTACTCGAAGGCGAGCCTTTGCTTGATCAGCTGCAGGATACTGTTTTGGGCGCGCCCCACGTTGATAATGCGTTCACTCGCCAAGACTATCACCCCGACGCATTTCCCACTTACCTCGATCGACGTCGCGTAATATGACTGCCATCCGTTGACGTTTCTGAAAATCTCGTCGACTCGCGCCGCGTCTCGCGGGTCGTTCCGCAGAAGATCCTTGACGCCCCGGATTCCGACCGTGTGCAGATACCTGCTCCCCACCTTTGCTGCCTGTGCGAGGCTCGAGTCCTGCGCTTCGTCGTAATCTCCCAAATATACGAGCTCTGTATTGAATACGTCGAAGAGGAGATCCGTGTAGCTCTCAGCCAGCTCGACTCCGGTTCTTTTCAGACCGACTTCGTATGCTCTTTCCATCCAGTCGCCGGTTCGCACGACGTCAGATACGTCATTCAGGAATAGGATCTGCCTCGGTAGTCCTGCTTCAGTCTTTATCCTGCTTGATATGACATCGAAATGGTGCTGGACGCCCTCGATCCTGGTCGTCAGCCGGTGCTTTTTCTCGGGATTGGCGGCCTTAATTATCTCCGCGGCCACCTCGGAAGAGCTCTCGTCAAAAAAGTCCACCAGCATTTTGCCCCTTGTAGAGACCGATCTCGCCCTGAATGTCTCGAGGAATTTGTCATTGCAAAACTCTATGACCCCTTCGTCATCCGAGATAACGATCAGATCGCTGCTGGATTCCGTGATCGTGCGATAACGCGATTCGGACTCCTTAATCTCGCTGTTCATCTGGTCTTTCTTAAGCGCGAGAGCAGCCTGGTGTGCAACGGCTTCCAGAAATTGGAGCTGTTCGTTTCCGAATGCCTTTGACCTGCTGAAACTCTCCAGCGAAATTATTCCGAGGACTTCGTTGTCGACCATCAATGGCGCGGCCATGCAGGATTTTATTCTGTACTCAGGGGAGAGTCCAGACATTGCCTTCGGCATAGTATGAGGCTCGGCATCTTCGACTATAAGTGAGGTCCCGTCGCCAAATACTCGCCTGATCCATCCGTCATCAGGGTGAAAGAAGAGCAGTTTCCGCAGTTCTATCGGATAGCCGACCGAGGCGCTGAGTCTCAGTTCTTTGGAGGGACGATCGTAAACCAGGACGATTCCGGCATCAGCATGCGGCACGGCTTCGCGCGCCGAGGCAATCAGTCTGTCGAGCAGCTCGTTGAAATTTCTTCCGTGCATGAGCAGGACATTGATGTCGAGCAACTGCTGGAGCTGCTGAGTCTTGGTCTCGAGGTTTTCGCGTGCCGTTTTGTCGTCAGTCACGTCCCTGGCTACGCCAAGGAGGCCCGTAATTCTTCCCCCTTCCGAAATTACGGTAACGTTATAATCGACGGTCCTTACTTCTCCGGATTTCCTCACAAAACGGAATTCATACCTGCTCGGTACGGGCTTGCCGCTCATTCTGGCTTTGTAGTAGTTCGTGACAAGTTGCAGGTCGTCCGGGTGAATAAGGAAATCGAAGCCCCTGCCCAATGCCTCATCTTCGGCATACCCGGTAAGTTCTTCGAACTTCGGATTGACGAAAAGGAGGTTTCCCTCGGTCCCGATGAAGACTACGGGGTCGTTGACATTTTCCAGAACGAGCCGGTACAGGTTTTCGCTTCGTTGAAGATTCCCGTAAAGCCTCGAATTGTGGAATGCTATCCCGAATTGAGAGGTGAATATCTCAAGTGCTTCCCTGTCGGTCTCAGAGAAAGGCTCGTCTTTAACTCTTGTCATCGCGATCATGCCGAGAAGTTCACCGTGATGAGTAATCGGAACAGCCAG
>JAJYOS010000208.1 GCA_021796055.1 Bacteroidota bacterium | reverse complement strand
CGTGATGCCGTGCGACGGCGCAGCTTTACAGAAAATGGAAGGAACTCCTCTCCGGAATAAAATGGCAGGGTTGACCGAACAGCAGAAGAAGGCCCTCGCGCTCGACAAACACATCTCCGTAACGGCTAGCGCGGGTTCCGGAAAGACCAGGGTGCTTGTGGAGCGGTATGTTGAGTCTGTCAGGAGCGGCGCCGGTGTCGACCGGATCCTGTGTCTGACTTTTACGGAGAAAGCCGCACTCGAACTGCGCCAGAAGATCGTCCAGCGGATCAACTCCGAACTCTCTCCTGCAGGAAATACGGGCCCCGAAGTCCTCATGTCCCTGAGAAATGCAAAAAAGCAGATGCTCGACGCGAACATCAGCACCATCCATTCATTTTGCTCCCAGGTACTGCGTGAGTTTCCGGTCGAAGCGGAGATAGATGCGAACTTCAAGGTGCTCGAGGATTTCGACGCGTCTTCCTTGAAGGAAGAGGCTTGTGACGAGGCCATAAGAGAGTCTCTTGCGGATGAGCGGCCCGGATCTGCCGGGACTGGATTGCCGGCAGGTGGGATGAAGAGAGTGAACGATCTCCTGGTCAGAATCGGCTACAGGAAAACGCTCGGTATACTGGTGAGGCTGCTGGACGACCGCGAGAAGATCGAGCATATTAAACTGAGCGGCAGAGGACTCGTCATCGACGAGGAATCCGTGAGAGAGCATTGGGTTAGTTTAGCCCGGGCCGTAGCGGCAGCTGTACAGGAGAATGTCAAATTCAGGAAGGCCGATATCAGTAGTGATCTTGAGACTTTGAAGGACGCAGCTGCGGATGACAGGGTGAAGCCTGATGATCTTCTTGAAATACTCAGTGGTCTCCTCCAGAGGATACTCACGCAGGATGGGACACCCCGGAAGAGGGAAGTCTCGGTCGAAGATGGCGCGTCGCGGTCTGCGGCCGAAACCTTGTCCGTCCTGCGCGCTGTCTCCACCGTGGTCAAAGACTCGAAGGAGAACGGGGCTGCTCTCAGTGATTACGTCGACCTGCTGAAGACTCTTCTGGCTCTCTACGAACTAAGCGACCACAACTATGCGAGGAAGAAATATTCAGTCGGCGCGGTCGACTTCGACGACCTTCAGATACTCACGCTCCGCCTCCTGCGGGAAAAGGAGTCTGTGAGAAACACACTCCGTTCACGGTTCACTCATGTCATGGTAGACGAGTTCCAGGACACGAACTTCCTGCAGTACGATATATTCACGAGCCTTCTCGGTAATTTTGCCGGGGACGCCAGGCTGTTCGTCGTAGGCGACCCGAAACAGTCGATCTACCGGTTCAGGAACGCACAGGTTGAGGTATCGAAAAAGGCTGAGGAAGATCTTCTGAAGCTTGCCAGCGGAGCTTCGGTATCGCTCCTGGAAAGTTTCCGCATGAACTCCGACATAGCGGGGTTTGTGAACGCGGTCTTCGAAAAGGCCATGTCCGGTGACAACATATTTGGGGCGATCGACCTCCCCGTTACAAGCCAGACTGCGTACAAACCGCTAATCCCGCACAGGCCTGGAGGAGCGGCGGATTCGATTGAGATCTTCATTTCGCAAAAATCAGGGCGGTCTGAATCTGAAGCCGAAGAGGAAGCGAGCGCGGATGAAGGCGGCCTAAGTGCAAACGAGCTCCAGGCAGTCTTTACGGCATCGAGAATCCGCGCTATGATCGACTCCGGGGAAACAGTGAAGACCGTCAAAACGAACGAACAGCCGCGTCCGGTCGCATACGGCGACATAGCGATACTACTCAGAACGCGCTCGAGACTTCCACTGCTTGAAGAGGCCCTATCGAAGTACGGCGTGCCGTACGTCGTGTCATCGGGAATAGGTTTCTATTCCTCACAAGAGATATTCGACCTGACAAACTACCTGAAGTTCCTCCTCGATAATGATTCCGATATATCGCTGCTGACGGTTCTGCGTTCGCCTTTCTTCGGAATATCGGAAAACGAGCTGTACAGGATGTCGCTGTCCGAAGGGGCAACACTTTTTAGGAGACTGCTCAGCCTCTCTGAATCGCACGACGCCGGCGACAGCGTCAGGTATGCGGCGAACATTCTCAGCGAAGAGATCCAGCTCGCGCAGAGATTGACTATACCTCAGCTGATAAACAGGATCCTGGAGAGAACCGGCTGGCTCGGCGCTTATCGTCTCTCACCGACAGCTAATCAGCGAATCGCTAATCTCAGGAAACTACTCGGCATTGCCCGGGAATTCGAAGGGCGAGGTTTCAACAATCTTTTCGATTTTGTCGAACGGATCAAATATTTGAAGGAAACTGCGCGTGAAGGACAGGCGCCGGTGGAAGAGGCAGTCGACGCAGTGAAGATTATGACCGTGCACACGGCGAAGGGTCTCGAGTTTCCCGTGGTATTCGTGCCGTTCTGCGATGCGACATCCAACAGAAGCAGACAGATGGTTATAAACGATGCCGTCGGGATCCTGCCTTTCGTAAGAAGCGAAGTGCCCCCTTCTCTCTCTCTTTACAAAAGACTGGAGAGCATGAACGAACAGGCGGAGATTACGAGGCTGTTTTATGTCGCGTGCACGAGGGCGATGGATAAACTCATCCTGACAACATCGTCTAAGAAACCCGGAAGCATCTCCGGTATCAACTCATTCACCGATGTATTGAGCAGGACGTTCGATCTCTCTATGCCTCCCGCATCAGGCTACCTCGAATTCCCATCAGGGAAGATTCTGATGCGCCGCGGCGTTCCGGTAGTGCCGGTTCGGGCGGTTGAGGAGGCTGACAGGAAACGGGAAGTGGGCGAAGTGTTGCTGACACAGATACCTGCCGGCACGGGGGGAGAATTCTACTCCGCCACTCTGTTACAGACTTTCAAGCTCTGTCCGACAAAATATTTCCTGAGGTACCGGCTCGGTATGCCATCAATCGAGATGGAAAGTGTCCCGAAGGGGCATTCCGGGGGAAATCATGGGACAGAAGAAGGAACTCCGGGTCGCGATCTCAGATCTTCGGGATCCGATTTCAAGTCGGAGGAGTATGACGACACAATTCTCTCGACCGCGAAGGGCAGTCTCGTGCATTCCGTACTCGAGCGGATTTTAGCGGTTGGCCGTAGCGACGAGGGAGCGGTGGCGGATGCAGTGAAACTGGCAATGTCTGCCGGATTTGGACGGCATCTCTCCGAAGCGGATGCCGTTGCTCTTAAGGCGGAGATATTCGAGGACGTCGGCAATGCGCTAAAGACGCTCGAAGCAGTCGGGGCAGATGGAAAGAAGTATCTTGAGCAGACTATAACCCGCAGATTCGGGCAGGACTTTCTAACGGGCACGCTCGACCTTCTCGTCGAGGACGAAAAAGGATTTCATGTTTTCGATTACAAGACGAATCGACTGGACAAGCCCCGAGAGGAAATCTATGCCGGTTATGAAATACAGATGAAGCTGTACGCGCTTCTCTGCCGCGATCTAAAGCCCGGGCAGAATGAATTCGACGTGACGATAATATTCACCCGCGAACCCGGTAACTATCTTCGAAAGGTCTACTCGGGAGGGGACTTGTCGGATTTCGAGGAAGAACTCCGGTTGATGGTACAGGGGATAAAGTCCGCGGAAGTTGAGGCAGGAACCCTGCCGGATAAGTCGCTTCATTGCGGTGAGTGTGAGTACTTCGCAGGAAACGGGACGAGGGAATGTCTTATGAAGAACAGGAGCAGGAAATGAGAGACAATGTCGGCTGGTCAATCGCCGAATTCCAGCTTCCGGCCTCGCCTTTTACTCGCAGCAGCTCTTCTTGCTCTTCTTCCTGACGGCTCTCCAAAGAACCGCCCCCGCGACGATCGCCAGCGATGCCATGAATACCAATTGTCCAATCATAACAAGACTCCGATATGGTACACAATAAAGGCAACTCCCCACGCCGCGACGAAACTGTACGCGAGGAAAAGGAATGCAAACTTTTTCCCTCCCTCTCGTGCCATCACGGCGACGGTTGCCAGACACGAAGTATATAACAACAGAAATATCATGAATGACAGGGCCGACGCCGGCGTGAAGCTCGACCGGATTACGTTCCGCAGGCCCTGGTCTCCCTCGGTCGTCTGCATCGTCTCGATCCTCGGGGTGAGAAGCGACATGAAGCTCTCTTTGGTCGCTTGACCCAGCCCTTCCACCTGCTGCTCCAGAGCGGGCAGGAAATGGAATTCGGTGTTTTTCTGCTGAACGTCCACCGAATAGATTGTCCCCATCGAACTCAGGACGATTTCTCTGGCAAGAAATGCCGGGATGAGCGACGTGGAGATTCTCCAATCGTTTATCCCTATCGGTGCCAGGATCGGCGTTATCGCCTTTCCGATGTAAGCGGCGACGCTGTCCGATTGGCTCTTTATGTTAGGCGGAGTGTTGAGCAGGATCCAGATCACGACGGAAGCCGCAAAAATCACGGTCCCGGCCCTGTAAAGGAAACTCTTGATCTGTACCCAGACGATCTGAAGGACAGTCCTGATTCTCGGTGCCCTGTAAGGCGGCAGCTCCATCACGAAGTGAGACAGTTTTCCTCTGTAAGCCGTCTTTCTCAGGAAGAATGCGGTCAGGAGTCCGATCGCGATTCCGAGAAAGTAGAGGCCGAATATCACCACCGCCGGGTGCGCGAAAAAGAGAATCGCGAAGAATGAAAAGACGACGAGCCTGGCAGGGCAGCTCATGAACGGTATCATCGCCATCACGAGGAGCTTGTCTCGTTTATTCTCCAGCGTCCTTGTCGCCATCACCGCGGGAACGTTGCATCCGAAACCTAGAAGCAGCGGGATCATTCCTTTGCCGTGCAAGCCAAGTTTGTGCATGAACCGGTCCATGATGAACGCGATCCTCGGCATGTAGCCGGACATTTCGAGCAGGGCGAGGAAGAAATAAATCAACGCGATTAGCGGAACGAAGGTAATTACGAAGCCCACCCCTCCGACGATTGCCTGCGAGAAAAATTCCGGAAGCCACTTCCCGGCACCGACATGCGACAAAAGCGAAAGTGCGAGCGGCGAAAGGAAATCGGTCATGAAGCCCTCTGTCCAGTTCATGAACGGCATCGAAAAATCGAATGATATTTTGAACAGGAGGAATATGACGAGAAGGAAGACGAAAAAGCCCAATACGGGATGCAGGGCGACTTTGTCGATCTTATCAGTGATATCCCGGTTGGTGAGCCTCCTTTTCCTGAAGACCTCCTTGTAGAATCCGTGGGCGAACGCGTAACGTTCGTTCTTTATGATGTCGCCCATGTTCTTCTTGTACGACCTTTCAAGCCTGACCTTCTCCTCGAATCGGCCGTCGCTGTCGGTCAGGAGTTTGAGCAGAGCCCGCTTGTTGCTCGTCCACGGGGATGCCTCCGCCGGATTTCCGTTCGTCGGAACGTTCGGTGTCTTCGGATTTTCCTCCCGGACTTTCTCCAGCAGTTGTTCGATCTCCGTGCTGTACGTGGGTGCTTTGGGCGTATGCGGAGCTTTCGCGGTTTCTATGATGGAATCGAGAAGCTCCTGTACCCCCTCGCCGTTACGTCCGTTGGTTTCTACGACCCGAACGTCGAGGAGCTCGATGGTATGTCTTATGTCTACTTCGATTCCGAGCCTGCGGGCCTCATCGGACATATTAAGTGCAATTATCATCGGCCGCCCGAATTCCAGCAGCTCCGTTGTAAGAAGGAGGTCCCGCTCCGCGTTGGTCGTCTCGATTACGTTGACGATTACGTCCGGTTCCTCCTCAACGATGAACTTATATGCGATCCATTCGTCTTCCGAAAGCGGCTCGAGCGTATATATTCCCGGGAGATCTATGAAATGGATATCGCAGCCTTTGTAATTGAGAAATCCCTCTTTCTTCTCGACGGTCACGCCCGCCCAGTTGCCGACCTTGAGGTTAGTCTTCGCGGCCTGGTTCAGCAACGTGGTCTTCCCGACGTTCGGATTCCCCGCGATGGCTACCTTGATGCTCTTCGTCATTTTACCTCTATGTCCTTCGCCACATCGGACGTGATCACGATCCTCGAATTGCTGGTTTTTACGACGATGCCCCGTCCCATCTTCTGCATGATCGTGATTTTCTTGCCGCGTCTCAGACCCATCGCTTCGATCTTCCGGACGGCATCGTTCTCTTTGAGGAAATCCACAATTTGTGCCGAGTCACCGACTAGTAGGTCCTTCAAGGTTTTTGTCTGAGCGGCGGATCGTGACGCGGTCCCGTCAGGTGTGTCAGTCATCTTTTTTTCTCCGGAGTAATCTCTGAAAGTCGTCATTTTGAAATCGGAACCCTCCGCTACTCTACGTTCTTACAGTCCGGGCACAATCCGAAAATCTGGTGAGAGTGGCTGATGAGCGTGAACTTGAACCTCTTCGCAATCGCCTGTTGTGCCTGTTCGATCCCATCATCCACGAACTCGACAATCTTCCCGCACTTAACGCACACAAGGTGGTCGTGGTGTGACCGGCCGAACGCCTTCTCGAATCTTGAGCCGTGGTCCTTCAGCCGGGTCTTGAACACCAGCTCGCATTCTTCAAGGATGTCGAGCGTATTGTAGACCGTGGCCCTTGAGACCTTGCTCCCGGTCTTTTTCAATGTCAGGAAGAGCTCGTCGGCATCGAAATGCCCGCTCGTGGCCATGACCGCATCCAGAACCTCAAATCGTTCAGGAGTGACGCGATAGTTTTCCTCGCGCAGGTAGTCCTCGAACTTCTGCCTTGCCGTTTCCATGGTTTTCGTGTTGTTTAAACTAAGTCTAAATAAGTTAGACTTCCGGCGGCTGTGATTCAAGTCGACGGCAATTTCAACGCTGCCCGCATCCGGTTTGCTTTTGGGCGGCATGCCATTCTTCGGCTCGGGTAACTCGGTTTTCATAGTTCAAAATCGATATTTATGCGGAAATTTAAGGCATTCGAGTTCCTTGAGACCCCAAACGTCACGCCGGAAGCGATGTCGAACCAGGGGGTCGCTACGGATATTGTCGGACCTATGCCGGTACCACTCAAGTCTTCGTCGGCTGCCTCATCTGCATCGCTTAGCGTCATGAAGGTCTCAACTCCGGCTCTCAAACCCTTCACTATTTCATAACTGGCGCCCGCGCTGAATTCAGGTGCGAAGTCGCTTCTCCCTCCGAACTCGAACTCCGCAATGCCGTTGATGGTGCCGTTCAGACGTCCGAAATCCCTTGAGAGGATCAGCTTAGCCTCTCCATGATTCGGTGTTTTGAAATTCCACCCCCGCTCATATTCCAGATAGATCATTGGGTCCACTATCCATCTATCCTTCGCTGCAAGCTTGTAGAGAGCTTCCACCATAAACGACTCTGCCGATAATTCGCCGGATGGATAATCACGGCTGAATACCTGGTAAAATCCCAGCTGGAATCTGTCGGTGACTCCATACTCAAGTTCAAACTGCTGGACGAGTGTGTGATTGTTACTTGAGAGGGAAGGTGTAAGGAAGCATGAATTGCTTTCGAGTTCGAATTCGTTTGCCTCAGTGGTCTGGTAAGGGTACGTCCAGACATAGTATTTGTCCTGGGCAGATGCAATTGAGAGGGAAGAAACGGTGAAGAAAGGCAATAGCAATATGAAACTCTTCATTCTAACTCCGCAACATTTTCAGTAATTAAGACACGCATTGCACTTCGCTTATCGTTATTAAGACCACGTCTAAATTACTGCTATCCGAACGGAATGTCAAGGAGTAAATTGAGAAAATTTGCAGGTGGTTTTGGCAGGCGAGTTCAGTAAATTCTGTTAGATATGAGCGAAAACGCACTGAGGTTGTTGACCCCCAAATTCATTTCCGAGCTTTCGAATATGGAGCTCCGCGCGAGGCTGATTGTCGAAGGCTTCATGGTGGGAATGCACAGGAGTCCGTACCACGGGTTCAGCGTGGAGTTCGCCGAGCACAGGCAGTATTTCCCCGGCGACGACATCGGCAACATCGACTGGAAGGTTTACGGTCGGAGCGACCGGCTCTATATCAAGCAATACGAGGAAGAGACGAACCTCAAGGCTTACATCCTGATCGACGCGAGCAGGTCGATGGGTTTCAAGCGGAGCGGGACGGTCTCCAAGCTGGAATATGCCGCGTATCTCGCTGCCGGCCTCACATACCTGATGACAAAACAGCAGGACGCGACTGGCCTCGCGATTTATGACGAATCGGTCAGAAAATTCTACGAGCCTCATCTCACTTATTCATATATGAAGCTGCTTCTCACCGAGCTGTCCAACCTTCAACCGGATTCGAAGACGTCGACTGCCAGCGCGCTCTCGACTCTTGCGGAGCGGATAAAGAGGCGCGGTCTCATTATCGTGATAAGCGATTTTCTCGATGATACGAAGAGCGTCATAACTGCACTGAAACATTTCAGGCACAGGAAAAATGAGGTGATCGCCTTTCACGTCCTGGACGACTCAGAGATAGACCTCGATTTCCCAGGGGATGCGGTCTTTGCAGACCTCGAAACGGGCGAGCGGATCTCCACACAGGCCTCCGCGTTGAAGTCCGCCTACAAGAAGAGGGTGGAGAGCTTCATTCACGATTTGAAAAGCAGGTGTTTTGAAAACGACATCGATTATTCACTTCTCAGCACCTCGACTCCGTTCGACAAGGGGCTGACGGCGTATCTCATGAGAAGGAAGAAGATGTTTTGAAAAAGTTCAGGGTGGCAAAGGCACAAAGCGCTGGGGGCATCGGTTCTGTTTTCTATAGTCGCGCCTGAGCTCTTCTGAGCCGGCGCTGTTGCCCGACTTTGTCCCTTTGGACCTTTCTGCCTTCGTCCCTCTAAATTAAGTTACGCTGAAATCATCGAGGAAAGACCGACTAATGGAATTGGTTACATTAATAATAATTGCCGCTATTCTCGTCGTGATTGTCCTTCTTTTCGTGCAATTCAAGAGCTTATCTTTCAGA
>JAJYOS010000207.1 GCA_021796055.1 Bacteroidota bacterium | reverse complement strand
TGATGAGTACCTCGACCTCGTGGCAATTGCTGCGGCGGCCGATGTCGTGCCACTCGTCGGTGAGAACCGTATTTTCGTCCAGG
The DNA here is from genome assembly GCA_021796055.1 of Bacteroidota bacterium. Next base: position 8,889 of record JAJYOS010000207.1, on the reverse strand, counting down.
CCGGGTTTAAAGCCATCGCCGGTCATCCGAGAGCGGGCATAAAGGCGCTGTTGGAAAGCTCGAGAGTTGAGCTTGGAAGACTCACGACGGGACAGGTTTCCTTCAACATTGCTCCCCGAATCAACGCGGTCGGGCGCCTGGGCGATGCCAAGCGCGCGGTGGAGCTCCTGATCACGGACAACGCCGACCTGGCGCAGGAATTCGCGCAGGTACTGGAGAGCGAAAATTCTCACAGGAAGCTTCTCGATGAGAAAACCTTCAATGAGGCGCAGGAACTTGCCGTCCAGATGTTTGCACGCGGGGACCGAAGTTCGCTTGTTCTGCACAAGGACTCATGGCACCCGGGGGTCGTAGGCATTGTGGCTTCAAGGATCGTGGAGAGTTTTTACCGGCCGACGATCATGCTCGCGACAGTTGACGGCGTGATACGCGGAAGCGCGCGCAGCGTCGCCGGGTACGATGTCTTCGCGGCAATAAGGGAATGTTCGGATCTCCTGCTTCAGTTCGGCGGTCACAAGGTCGCAGCGGGAATGGCACTCATGCCGGAGAACCTCGAACGTTTCTCTGCAAAATTCGAAGAGGTAGTGGCCCGTACGATCACCGAAGACCTGAAGACCCCGGTGATCTCGATCGATTCCGATCTCGACCTCGGCGAAGTCAACGGGGATTTCATGAATACGCTGAAAATGTTCGAGCCGTTCGGGCCGCACAATTCCAAGCCGGTCTTCCGCACGGCGAACGTTTACCTCTCGGATGCCCGTATTGTCGGGAATTCTCACCTGAAGATGAAATTAAGATCGAACGGCGTCACATTCGATGCGATTAAATTCAGGAACGGCGACAGCAGCGTGAAAGCAGGTGCGAGGCTCGATGTCGTGTATTCGGTTGATGAAAATCATTATGCGGGTAACGTATATTATCAGTTGCAACTAAAGGATTTCAGAAACACTTCCGAGTCCGAGAGTCCCAGGGTTCCGACGGGGCGAGGAATCGGCAAGGAAAGCTTAGGAGGTTGAATCATGTCCGGACATAATAAATGGGCCAAAATCAAACACAAGAAGGCAGGGACCGACGCACAGCGCGGGAAATTGTTTAGCCGCCTCATCAAGGAAATAACCATCGCCGCGAAGAATGGCGGCGGGGACATCAACGGTAATCCCAGACTGAGGCTCGCGGTGCAGACAGCCAAAGACAACAACATGCCCGCCGACAACATCAAGCGCGCCGTTCAGCGCGGCACGGGCGAACTTCCCGGCGTCCAGTATGAAGAGATTACGTACGAAGGATATGGGCCCGGCGGCGTGGCGCTGATGATAGAACTCGTCACGGACAACAAGAACAGGACCGTGGCCGAGCTCCGTCATTTACTGGACCGCAACAACGGAAAACTGGCAGAAGCCGGATCTGTCGCGTGGATGTTCCAGAAAAAAGGGAGCATCGAGGTCCCGAAGGCAGCTATCGGAGAGGACGACCTGCTCAACATAATTCTCGAAGCCGGCGCGGATGACATGAAGGCGGAAGAGGATTACTACGATATCACGACATCGGCTGAGAATTTCGAGGCGGTCAAGAAAGCGATCGAGGGAAAAGGGATCAAGATCAATAATGCCGCTTCCCAGCTCCTTCCTCAGAACCTCGTCCGCGTCGAAGGGAAGGAAGCCGAACAGGTCCTGAAGCTGATGGAGGCGCTCGAGGAACACGATGACGTGCAGAACGTCTACGCGAATTTCGATATCGACGACAGCGTATTGGCCCAGCTCAACCAGTGAGAGTCCGGATCCTGTCAGGAATAGAAAGCACGCTGGCGACCTCGGGATTTCCGTCGAGATGATTAGTCTTGGCATCGATCCCGGTTCGCGGAAAACGGGCTATGCCGTGATAGAGTCGGACAATAATCGGAGTACCGTAATGGACTTCGGGACGATTCTTCTGACGGACACGCAGTCGATGCCCGATAAACTTGTGAGGATTTTCGAGAAGGTCGGCCAATTGTTCGGCCAGTTCCGAATCGGGAGCGTGGCTGTGGAGGCGGGGTTTTATGGGAAGAACGCACAGAGCGCATACAAACTCGGTTACGCGCGCAGCGCGGCGGTCCTCGCAGCTGCCCTGAAAAAAGTCGAAGTGGTGGAATATTCTCCCAGAAAAGTGAAACAATCGGTGACAGGTAACGGGAACGCGTCGAAAGTCCAGGTCAAGTACATGGTGAAGCAGCTTCTTGCCGGCGGAGAAGATCTCGTTTTACGCGAAGACGAAGCGGATGCCTGCGCCGTCGCGATCTGCCACGCTCAAAATTGCGGGGCTGACAAAACGAAGTACAGGACCTGGAAGGAGTTTGTCGACAAGAACGGCCATCTTGTCGTGAAGCGCAGCTCCCTGAGGCGAGTGAAATGATATACCGGCTGAAGGGGCGCCTCGAACAAAAGAATCCGACGTCGCTCGTCGTGAACGTGAATGGGATCTCATACGAAGTACACATCCCGATATCCACTTACGATGCCGTCGGGAAAGTAAACGACGAAGTCTCCGTCTTCACCGTCCTCATCGTTCGCGAGGACGACATGCAGTTGTACGGCTTCGCGACCGAAGACGAACGGAAGCTCTTCAATCTTCTAATCAGCGTTACGGGCATCGGACCGAAGACTGCGCTGGGCCTTCTCTCGTCAGCGGGTGCTGCGGATATTTACGGCTTCATTGCGGGTGCCGATTCCCAGGCGCTTATGTCCATGCCGGGCATCGGAAGGAAGACCGCAGAGCGCGTCGTTCTCGAGCTCCGCGACAAGATCCAGCGTGTAGAGATATCTGTATCGGGTGAAGCACTCGAGGGCAAGGAAGAAGCAAGGTCTGGGGCAGTCGATGCTCTTGTCGCGCTTGGCTATTCGCGCGTTCAGTGCGAGCGGGCGATCAGGGAAGTCCTGAAGCGCGATGCATCGGCGGGGAAATCGGTAGAGGAACTGGTCAGGGCCGCGCTGAAGGAAGTCAAGTAGGGGGAAGTCCTCTTTTTCGTGGCGAGCTCGTCAATTCTTTACCACAAGAATCACAAAGACAAATCGCATACAAAGTCCGTGAAAGATCCTTTTCTTTATTTTCTTTGAAAGAGGAAAGCAAACGCTTAGCCTTCGTGTTACTAGCGATTGAATCTTCACCGCAAATTCCGCCTTGGCCTGCGCGCCGGAACGGTTCGCCTCACAGGTGCGGCATCGTTGATATACTATTATGGTACAAATGAACTGGAGGCGGTGAGACGCGAAGCCATAGAAGTGGCCCCGCAATTGAGCGGCACAACGATGGGATGATTGAATTTTCCAAGCTTTTTCCCGTGGGAATTGTTAACCAAACTTAGCTTCTTTGCACCTCGGCGGTAAAATCCTGCGGGCCGGCTTGCTTGTCGGGCGGGTAATCGAAACTTGTAAGTATAGTCTAGCCGCAAAGAAGGAAAAGGAAGTTGGTTCAATTTTCCGCATCGTCTGCGGTCAAAGGGTTGATTTGTTGCGATCGCATCCCACTCTGAAATCAGTGCTGCCAGGAGATGAAATGGAACCCCGGCAGCCATAAGCGGATACAATGAACAGAAGTAAAGCGTACAGGACCGCCACGGTATCTTAGCCTGCCGGAAAACGATACAGCACTAATTCACTCAGAAGGAACCAACGAGTTCGCCGCAAATCCATTTCGAGCTCATGCCGCTGCTCTCTTATTTCTCTTCGTTGACCGCCACGGTGAACGGCGATTTTTACGTGATCGTCGGCACGCAGGAAAACGAGCCTGACAGGACGATTTTCTATTACTACCTTCTTAACCGAGTCGCCGCGCCTTTGGTCAGAAGTGATTCTGCAGATGTAAGTCGACTCTCCGGACTTTACGACGAGGTGAAGTCGAAAATTGACATGAGGCGGGGGGATTGGAACACGCTTTTCACTGAATGTTTTGCGGAAGCGATGGATATAAGATTGGAGGAGACACTTTACCATCTCGACAGCTCCGGCGTACAGGCATCTCTCTCGACCGAGTATAAATTCGGCTTCATCCTGTGTCCGACAATTTATCAAAGCCTCGAAAAGTACGAGTCGTCCGGGATGAGCTTCAGTGAATATTTTCCCGGAATAATGGAGAGAATAAACCTGCAGGATGAGAAGAATCGCTGGGAGGAATTCTGGAAAGGCAGGTAATTCCGGAAGCTTGTCGCCGCTGTGCAGCGCTCACCGCTTGTGGTCGAATCCAAACATAGAGGCACGCGGGCACAGAGAAGAGGGTGAATTTCTGGTCTGAAGCCGCGTGGATTCAGCATGGCTTTGACTTTGATCCGGAAACCTTCATGCAGAAATTATTTGCTAAATCAACGGAAGAAAGAGAGCGAATATCGCATGATTGTAGCCAGCTAATGCTGTCTAAATCGCTGTACATGACCTCGTCTGGGAGGAAGTCGCTGATCGACGCTTTGCCCCGCTTTTCGTCAGCGCGATGATCTCGTTAGAGCGTTGACAGGCGGTGACAAATCGTTGGCAGTACTCATTGAAAAGAATTTCCAAAAGATCACCGATGCTTCTCAGGTGATTGTGAGGGATGTGGATCTCGAGGTAAAGGCTATCGAGTGGGCCTTTCCGCCAATACATAATACCGCCGGACTATCTATGGCAGGATGCGAGCAACACTTGGTGCGTCCGCCAGCGCAAAAGATCGGCGGATGCGGAACGCCTTACTCAGAACCGCCTGCTGCATATCAAGGTGAACGGCGCCAGATACCGAACGAAAGGAGCGGACCTTGATATAGTCGCGGCACCGTTTGTGCATAATTACCCGCAAAGAGGTATCCGCCGAAAACCGTGAGACTGGAAACCAATGTGTCGCTGAGCCCGGTGTTATAGCTGCTCCACGTATTCCCTCCGTCGGTGGACCGGGATACGCCGATTCCCGAACCTACAAAAATGTCGGACGCGCTGAACGCGACGGAATTTACATATTTGCTGGGAAGGCCCGAGCCGAAACTGCTCCAGCTTGACCCGTAATTTGTCGACACATAAAGGCCGTAGGAGACACAGCTGACGTACAAGTTCCCCCCATTTACGAGAAGAGCCTGTATACCCCAGTTGTAAGTCAACCCGATATTCACCGGATTCCAGTGTGCCCCGCCATCTGTGGATCTGAAGACACCGCCGCTCATAGTGCCTGCAAAGATGTTTGTGCCGCTTGTCGTGAGCGCAGTGACATTTGTGTCGGTCAAGCCGACGTTGGCCTCCACCCAGTTCTTGCCGCCGTCGGAAGATCGGAAGACGCCGCCGCCCGTTGTCCCCCAGAGGCCGCCCCAGGTACCCGCGTAAAGGTTCGTGCCGTCTGTCGTAATCGACTGGACGAACCTGTTTCTCACACCGGAATTTGCGCTCGTCCAACTCACTCCGTTGTTGGTCGAGACATATACGCCGTTCCCCTGTGAACTGAGATAAAGGTTGTTACCGAGGACAATAAACCCCGTGACCCAGGCGTTTGCAGGCAGCCCGCTGTCTACCGTGACCCAGGTCGTTCCGTTGTCGCTTGAAAGGAGAACCCCGTTAACGCAACCCGCAACGAGATTCGGTCCGGCTGAAGCGAACGTGTTAACCGGGGCGCTTGTATGGACGCTGTCCATGCGGGACCAGCCTCCGGAAGCGACGGGGGTGATCGGATTCGCGGTCGGATTCCCGCAGCCGCCGTACAGAACCGCGGCAATCAGTGTTCCTGCTATTAGCACCAAGTGTTTCATCAATTCTCCTTGATTATCGGAGTTGTCTAAGTCGTCCCGATGCGGATAAGTTGCGACAGCCCTCACCGCCAAATTAAACTTCAGTATCTTTTACACGAACTTCCTTTCACTCTTAATGTTAACTTAATCCCTGAGGGAATTCCATGCAATCCCCTGGAGAGGCAGCGAGCTATTTCGTGTCGAAGAGGTTCAAAGTTATGCCATGTTTTGACCCGGAAACATTGAATATTTCACAGAGTAACATCATTTCGATGGAACCACCGGGCGACAGATTGCATCGTGTTGCTGTGGAACCGCAGCCGGTGATAGGAGCCATCCATAAGCCCGATTCAGATTCATACACGTCCTTAGCAGCGAATCCTTTTTCCAGCTTCTCTTCAAGGCGAACGACATTTCTACTAAATTGAACCGACATCAAACATTTATTGGAGAAGAGAGAGATGCAAACGAGACAACTGGGAAATAGCGGACCGCGCGTATCTGCAATTGGCCTGGGATGCATGGGAATGTCGGAAGTGTACGGCCACGCCGACGAATCTGAAAGTATCGCCACTATCCATGCAGCACTCGATGCCGGCATAAACCTCCTCGATACGGGTGATTTCTACGGGATGGGGGCCAACGAAATGCTGCTCCGAAAAGCTCTGCAGGGAAGACCGCGAAGCGAGTTTCTACTCAGTGTGAAGTTCGGCGGCATGCGAGATCCGTCGAACGCATTTATCGGTTTCGATGGCCGGCCGAATGCAGTGAAAAATTATCTGAGCTATTCTCTGAAACGGCTCGGAACAGACTACGTCGATATTTACCGGCCATCACGAGTCGACCCTGCCGTGCCGATAGAGGAGACGGTCGGTGCAATTGCCGACATGGTAAAAGCGGGATATGTACGGTACATCGGCCTGTCTGAAGCGGGAGCTGATACGGTCAGGCGCGCAAATGCGGTCCACCCGATTGCGGATCTCCAGATCGAGTATTCACTTTTCTCACGCGGAATCGAATCGAGTATTTTCCCGACATGCCGCGAATTAGGCGTCGGCATTACCGCGTACGGCGTTCTCTCTCGAGGGCTGCTGAGCGGACACTGGTCAAAAGGACCGACCGCGGATGGACGAGATATGCGAATCCACATGCCGAGGTTCAGCGGCGACAACGTGGATCGCAACCTTTCGCTTGTCGACTCGCTGCGGGGCATTGCACGCTCGTATGGTTGTTCCGTGGCGCAGCTTGCTGTAGCATGGGTCCTTTCGCGCGGCTCGCAAATTGTGCCTGTTGTCGGCGCCCGCACACGTGAGCAGCTGAAAGAGACGCTCGGCGCAACCGACGTCGTACTTTCGGCTGACGGCCGTTCGCTCATCGAAGAGGCGGTGCCTGCGGGCTCCGTGGCTGGTGAGCGATACGCGCCGCAGCAGATGAGGACGCTGGACAGCGAAAGGGATTGAATTAGAAGCCTCAGCCTCCTTCGAACTGAAGGAGGACAAAATGAAGAGCAGACTTCCGCTATTGTTGGTTGTAATCGTGTTTGTTGTCGGGGCAAACGCGCACGCCGCTTTTAAGAAATACGACATCAAATCGGGCATCGTGACTTTCGGGACGAGCATGAAAATGGGGACGATGGAGATGAAAGAGAAGAACGTCGTGTACTTCGACGAATACGGAATGAAAGTTTGCAAAGACACCTCCTCGGATGACGAATTAGTCCCGAGTTATTTCAGCGACGGGAAGAATTTATACCTGGTGAAATACAGAAAAAAAACGGCGTATCTCCAGGGGACGGCTTATCGCGGGACCGAGCTGCGGGTAGAATGGACGGTGTTCGGAACAGAGGAGGATCGCAGCTCAGGCAAAATCAAGAAGTTGCCTGCCACGACGGTAGCGGGGAAAAACTGCGAAGTGTTCGAGAGCAACGACGGAAAAGGAACCATAGCGCGGTACGCAGGATGGGAAACAATCCTGTTGTATATGGACGTTTAGACCAGGGCTGTCAGAACCACGGTTGAGGCAGTGAAGGTAGAAGAGAACGCGAAAGTAGTGCCGGACAAATTTATGGTTCCTGCCGGGTTCAAAGTGCAGAGACAGTTTTGAGGAGGTGTCCGAACACCGCCGGATCGAATATGGCGCCGCCATGCCACTGCTATCATCGCGAGAAACTGTCCCCGCGATGGCCGAAAATCGCATAGAGCTGGCGGTGATATAATGAACTCTCGCCGCGGCAGCGAGTTGTCGACTACACCCTCAATTCACATAGATCCAGATGCGGGAGTCGTCTTTGTAGTCGCGCATGTAAAGAACTCCTCCGCGTCGCAGCGCGGATTCAAGACCGTCGATATCGGCATCGAGATTTTTTGAGCCGATCATTGCCAGGACGATGCCGACTGCTTCAACCGATTCGACCCTGATTTTGGAAACCTTCATCGTGTCTCGGCTGTCGGTGCTTTCAACGACGAGCAAGTTGTGCCGTTCGGATTCCTCCTTCATCCTTTCATCAAATTTCCCGGCGAAGACCTTCGTCTCGCCCTCTCCTGTACTGTCTTTGATCCGGGTGGTTGAACCGCTTTCGTAAATTGTCAGCAGGGTGTCGAACGTCATTTTCATCCCGTTGATGTCCCAGTTACCTCCAGATTTCGCGAGGAGTTTCAGGAGGTGAATGGAAATCCCGGCCTTCTGAACTACTGTGCCGTTCTCGGATCTCACCATCCAGACGCACTTTGTCTGCGAACGTGCCTGGCTCACCATGCCTGTCAGCAAGAGGAGGCACAAAACGGAAAAGCATTTGTGTTTCATATCTAACCTCTTTCTTTGGTCCCCCGGAAGTAAATGATTCTTGTAGTCCTTTTTGCATGTTAAAAAAGCCACGGGCAATATTACGTTGTGACGTGATTGGAGGTTTCACTCCCGCTGTCTTCTGGACGATGATTTATTTGCACTTGCACGATTGAGCGAATAAATTATGCAGAAAAGGAGAGTAGGAGTCGGACAAAACGGACGTAACTGATTTTCACGGATCGGATTGACCTGAGCGAGGCGGCCCGTGAAATAGTTTACCTTTCATTGACTTATACCCCGGAAGACCCTGTGATAATGTCTAACCAACCATTCACACTTACATAAGGAGATGCAAGTCCATGGAACAGTCGGCATATAAGATATACGGCTAC
>JAJYOS010000206.1 GCA_021796055.1 Bacteroidota bacterium | reverse complement strand
TCCTTAACGCTTGCGCCCTGCCGCACCCGCTCGCGCTAAGGAATATTTTCAGGGGCATCTCATCTCTTTTTCTTTTCATCTGGAATTCATGTCGATAGCCGATATTATTTATCAAGCAGTTTGTCATACGGCATTTAGCGGGTGAAGCAACACGGGGCACGGATTCCGTGCGAAATCGGAAGCTCTCGTTCCCGGATAGGATGATTAACGAACGCAGAAGAGAAAAAAAACATGTATGACACAACAGAGTCTCAGGAATTATTAACGAGAGTCCCTGAAATCACTATCACTTTTTGGATTCTCAAATTCTTCACTACTGCCATGGGCGAGAGTACTTCGGACGCTCTGGTCTTTCACATGAATCCATATCTGGCCGTTATGCTCGGAGGAATTGGATTCGTGATCGCGCTTGGATCGAAACTACGGTTGCGAAAGTACACACATCTCTCCTATTGGCTAACCGCGCTTATGGTGGCAATATTCGGGACGATGGCGGCGGACGTAGTTCACGTCGCAATGGGGGTTCCGTACAGAGTTTCGACGACCTTCTTTGCCCTGATGCTCGCGGCAGTCTTCATAGTCTGGTATAGAAGCGAGAAGACTCTGTCAATTCACAGCGTCAACTCGACTCGCCGCGAAATTTTCTATTGGGCCGTCGTTTTCACGACGTTTGCTCTCGGCACGGCCGCCGGCGATTTGACAGCCAGCACTTTCAAGCTCGGTTATTTCTCGTCGGGGATACTCTTCGGCATACTAATCGCCGTTGTCGGAGTCTCATATCGGATATCTTTGTCGTTCTCCGGAGGCAAACACAAGACGCGCAACGCGGTAATAGCGTACTGGACCGCGTACATCCTGACCAGGCCTTTCGGAGCTTCGTTCGCCGATTGGATGGACAAGCCACAGAGCGTCGGCGGACTCGGTCTCGGTGATTTAAAGGTCACCCTTTTTCTAGCCATCCCTATTATGTTCTTCCTCTGGCTTCTCGTAACGGGCCGCGTTGACAGGCGCGCCAAAGTCGAAGCCGTGATAGATAATTCAGATGAAGCTTTGGAGGCAAAATAAATTAGCCTGCTTGGTCATTGAGGTCCTTGAGCCTCTCAGTGCTCGGCGACTGCTCGCCTATCACTACCGCTCTTCTTCGGTCTCTTGAGGAGAATTATCGGTATGACGCACAGAAGCATTATCGCGCAAGCAAAGAGGAAGGTGTCGTCCGTAGCCTGTATGATTGCCTGCTTTGAAAGGTTTGAAATTATCAAAGCCTTCGCTCTCTCGGTTTCAATCGAGACGGGACCAGCCACTCTGTAGGTGACGAAATTCCGCAAACCATCGACGACATGCTGATAGACAGGTGAGTACTTAGAGACGACCTGTCCGTCGATCGCTCTGTGAAAGAAAGTTCGCTCGGTAAGGATAGTGCCGATCAGTGCGACGCCGAAACTCCCTCCCACCTGCCGAATCACGTTAAAAAGTCCCGAAGCCTGCCCCATATCCTTCGCCTTTATATCTTTCAAACCAAGGGCTGTCAGCGGCGTAAACATGAGTCCCATTCCAAGCCCGCGTAGATAGATGGGGAACATGATCTGCGAATGCATCGAGTATAAAGAAAGGAAACCGTTCAAATACCAGCTCCAGCCGAGAAGGAGTATACCCGCCAATGCTATCAACTTGGGATTGACTTTGTCGGTCAGTATCCCAGAGACCGGACCTGCAATGCCCTGAATTATTCCCATCGGAAGATAAACCGCTCCTGCCTGATACGGAGTGTAATCCAGTGATGTCTGGAGATACAATGGGAGGAGGAATATGCTTCCAAACACCGAGAGGCCGAAGATGAACCGGACCAAGTTTGACATGGAGTAGTTGAAGCTTTTGAACAGCTTGACGTCTATCAGTGGATGCTTCGCCGTGAACTCCCTAATGAGAAATACCACGAGCCCTACAAAAGCGATTGCGAAATTCGTAAGTATAAATTTCGATGTCCATCCTCCGGTATTCCACGCGGCATTTCCATCGGCCAACGCCAGAAGAAGAGAGACCATGAATGCCGTCATAGAGATGAATCCGATGAAATCAAAGCCGTGCGACTTCGAGGCTCGATGCGACTTCAAGATCATGAGAGTAGCGATGATTCCAAGTATACCGAGAGGGACGTTGATGAAAAAGATAGAACTCCAATCAAATCTGTCGACGAGGTATCCGCCCAGAAGGGGGCCAAGCGAAACGGAACCGGCAGCAGCTACCGACCAGAACCCAATCGCGGTGCCGCGCTGCTCTACGGGGAATTCACGCAATACGATTGCCATCCCGACAGGCATAAGGAACCCTCCGCCCATTCCTTGTATCGCCCGGAATATGATCAGCATATTTTCGTTCCATGCTATCGCGCAAAGAAACGAGCCGACAGTGAAAATCGCGAGAGCAAAAGAGTACATCGCCTTATAGCCGAATCTATCCGCGAACCAGGCGGCGGTCGGCAACATGACAGAGAAGGCGATGAGATATGCGTTAAGCACCCACTCGGCCGTGTCGATAGAGATGCCAAACGCGGCCATTATCTTTGGAAGTGCGACGTTCACGATGCTGGCATCGATAACAACCATCGCCGTGCCGATCATTATATTGGCGAGCACCCACCACTTGTAACTGCCGCCCCCCTTCTCTATAAAAGATGTCCTGCGACCCGACGCGGCAACGCCGGCATTTCCCGAATCAGCGCTCACCTGAAATCAACTGCCTCCTCGCTTAGAGGGAGGGACTCTCCGAAGACAGATTGCATCTCTTTAGCCGGCAGGCGATCGCCGCAACATCCTTTGGGATATATCTTCCCTTTATCTATCATATTTCCAAATTCTCCTACTCATTCCGTGTAATGTCACTGTTTAGATCTCCTTGTCCCGCATCTTAGAGTAGCGACACACACAGTCATCCTGCACGTCGCCACGACTGGCGGCATGCTCAAAGCCCTGTAGTTATATGCATACCCTGTTTGCGACCCCAATCTTTCCGGCTCTTGCCCGGAGACTCCCCTTCGACAATTACGATTTGGATTTTTCCGGTGTCAACGAATCCGATCGTTGCCGGAATTCTCCGTGGACTTACGTCGGAGGCTCCGCGCTCGGGAAACTAACGGAATAGGTTCAAAGCATTTTAATGATGGAAAGGCGAGAGAAAAATTTCAATCCATTTAGTAATGCACCCGTTTAATCCGGGAGGTTAATCAGACGAGGTTGTTAATTCAAACGGCGACGACGATTGCCTAATCTCAGCGAATGATCGTTCCAAGCTCGGCGCTTTCTCCGCTCTCATGATGAAAATACTATTAGCAATTTCAAAGGGGTCGGCTGCTCATCGCGGCTCAGTGCCGCAAATTCTCATGCAGCTTGATAAGAAGCTCGTCGCTCAAATACGGCTTCTGAAGGTAATCGGACGCTCCCATCTCCATCACGGCGGATCGAGCCTCGAGGTTTATCAGACCGCTTACCGCGATGATCTTCATGTCGGATTCCAGAGCGCGGATCATAGAGAGGACTTCCTCACTGCTCAGTCCCGGCAATCCCATGTCCAGAAGTACCAGCTTGATTTCGTTTCTGTAAGCAGTGAAACTCAGTACGCCCTCCGTTCCGTTCGAGGCGAGAATGACTTTGTATCCGCTCATCACGAGTACTGCCCGCAGGAAATCTCTCGACCTCTCCTCATCCTCAACGACGAGAATTGTTTCCCCTTCACCTTTGGGTAGATCCGATCCTTTGACTTTTTCCGGCATCTTTTTCACCTGTTGTGCCAGCATTCCTTCTCCATTTTGAATTGAACGCTTCATAATAGACGTCAACGATTATGCCGCCACGTAAACCGCGAAAAAAGGTCAAAAACGCCAATTACCCTGAACAAGTGTACGGTTTTGATACAAATGGCGTGCGGTCTTGATACAAGCGAACAGCGGTTTTTCATTATCCGCATGAATAAGATTCATCTTCTTCGTATTATTCATAACAAACGAAACCATAATACTTTGAGAACTAACACAGCTAATGAAAACCTTTGGTATTGCCATTCTTGGATGCGGTACCGTCGGAAGCGGCGTTGCCAAAATCCTTCTCGATATGCCGAGCGCCCTATCAGACAGGTCTGCCCGTCCCATTGAACTGAGAAAGATCGTCGACCTTTCTCCAACGAAAAGTTCAGAAAAGTACAACATCCCGCTTGACCTCTATTGCGGCGGCGGAAAGGATTTAACCCCTGAAGAAGCATCGAGATTCATTTCGGAGGTTATAAGTGATGAGACTATCGACCTGGTGGTTGAGACGATAGGTGGAACAGGCGATTACCTGCTTTCTGTAATCCTCGACGCGCTGAAAGCGAAGAAGCATGTCGTCACGGCCAACAAAGCGATGCTCGCAGAGAGAGGATCCGTCATTTTCGAAACGGCAAAGGAAAACGGAGTGACTCTCGGTTACGAGGCAAGCGTTTGCGGCGCCATCCCGATCATCAAAGCTATCAGGGAAAGTTTCACCGGAGACCAGGTGCAGGAAATTTCAGGCATAATGAACGGCACGAGCAACTATATCCTGTCAAAGATGGAACTCGAAGGTATCGATTTTAAACCCGCGTTGAAGATGGCGCAGAAAGCCGGATACGCTGAAGCCGACCCAACTCTCGATATATCGGGAGGCGACGCTGCGCACAAGCTTGCCATACTCATCCGACTCGCGTTCGGCAAGGAAATAGAATACAAGGATCTGATGAAGGAAGGGATCCAAAACATCGACAAAGAAGATATCGAGATCGCGAACGAAATGGGTTGCAGCATCAAGCTTATCGGCTTCGCGAAGAAGATAGACGGTAGCATATTTGCATCAGTCAAGCCGATGATGGTCAGGCACGGGAATTTACTCTCCCAGGTGAACGGGGCGACGAACTGCGTGGAGCTTATCAATAGATACTCCGGCAGACATTATTTCATCGGGGCGGGCGCGGGGAGCCTTGAGACGGCGAGCTCGATAGTCGCGGATATCGTCTTCACGGCCCGGTACGGTGTCGTCGTCGAGAGTTCCAGCGGGCCTCAACAGCTGGAATTAGTCGACGCCGACCACTTCGAGTTTCCGTATAACATAACCTTTTCTACCGAGGATCGTCCCGGGGTTACCGGTCTTGTCACGACGGCAATCGGTGGACAGAAAATCAACATAGATACGGTTAGTCATAACCGCCGCAATAAGAAGGACGCCGTCTTCTCAGTGGTAACGATGCCATGCACGATGCATCAGATCAGGGACGCCATCGGGTCGATCAAGAGAGGCTCACCCGGTCTCCTTACGGAGGAACCAAAGGCAATCCCAATTTTGCAGTAGCGGAGGACCTGTAGAAGGACACCTTCTTCCCACGCCATGACCGAGCCGAAGCTTACCTTCGGCTCGAAACCTTAAGAGATGTAATCACAGTGCCCGCGAAGAGCTCGCAAAGGGGACCAGGAAGGAATATTACCTGGTCATGAACTCCTGCTGGCGAGCGGTAAGTCTACATTGCATCATTAAGTGGTAAAGCTTTTCAGCAAGGCCACCAGGCCACTGTCGCCGCATCATTTTTTCCTGGTCATGCGCTGTAAAATATCCCTGAGCTTATTTAGTTCCTGGCCATAATTCGACCAGTCACCATTCTTCATATAATTCAGCGCTTTATTGTAATGGCTCAATGCCTCCTGCGCCATGCCGGATAATGGTCCCGTTGGCATACCGCTTAGAGCTTCCTGTGTCTGGACGGTAGAAACGCTATCCGAAGAGAACACGGCTCGCAGGGCGTCATCGAGATTATCCCGCATCTGCAAATTATCCTGAAGCGCAACGATGACTCGCTTCAATTGCGGCATCTTGCTCTGTTCCGACTGTAGGTAAACGGGTTCCACATAGAGAAAAGAATGTTCGATGGGGATGACGAGCAAATTCCCGCGGATCACGCTCGACCCCATTTGATTCCAGAGAGTCAATTCGGAAGAGATATCGGGTTTTTGGTTTATCCGTGCGTCGATTTGCAGCGGGCCGTAAATCAACTTCTCCTTGGATAGACTGTACTCAACCAACTGGCCGTAATTATCGCCGTCACACCGCGCGCATAGCCAGGACACCATATTGTTCTTGTTGGATGGGGTGAAGGGAATCATCAGGATGAACTCCTCAGACTTGGTGTCGGGTAATCGCATGATGATGTAATAAGGAAGCATCGGCTGTTCTTGCTGATTGTAAACCTCCTTCGGGATGCTCCACAGGTCCTCCTGGTTATAGAAAACCTCGGGGTTTGTCATATGAAATGTCCTGAACATTTCCGCCTGTACCTGGAATAAGTCCATAGGGTAACGTATATGCCTTCTCAGAAAATTCGGCATCTCGCTGATGGGTTTAAACAGAGTAGGAAAAATCTTCTCGTAAGTGCGGATAACCGGATCTGAAGGATCGATAACATAGTATGTAACGTCTCCATTGTACGCGTCGATGACTACCTTTACTGAATTCCGTATGTAGTTGATCCCATAAAAGTTTTGCGCCCCATAGAAAGGCTGCGAGTAAGGAAACATGGTCGACGTCGTATATGCGTCATTGATCCAGTACAATTTGCCGTCGTTGCCCACTACCAGGTAGGGATCGGAATCGTACTTAAGAAAAGGCGCGATCTCCCTGTCACGGACGGTGATGTCTCTGTGGAACATGATGCGACTTTCGCTCGTTACGTAGCCGGTCAGGAGGATGTTGATGTCCGAAAACTTCCACGCGAAGACCAGCCTTCGAAACAGATTGGAGAGCCTGACGCCGCCCGTTCCGTGATAGTGCGTGTAAACATCTTCATTTCCCTTCGGGTAATCGAACTCTCTGGTCTTGGTATTGACAAGGACGTACTGGCCGGTCTGTTCGCCATAATAAATTTGCGGCCGGGTTATATCCAAGACGCTCGAAGTGGGCGGGATATTTTTCACTATTAGGTTGGGCATTCCATTTTTCGTGATCTCGTTCACGGGGCTCATGACCAGACCGTAGCCGTGCGTGTACTTCAAATGGAGATTGATCCATGTTTGCGCGCGTGAGGGAAGCTGCGAAACCGGCAGCTCTCTCGCGGCAACGGCCACCTCCGTGTACTTACCGTCTAAATGATATCGGTCCACCTGCACATTTTTGAAATTGTAATAAAGCCGGATTTCCTGCAATTGCCTGTAAGTGTCGAGGAGCGGCCGGGTATCCCAGAGTCTGATGTTGTGGATTGTGGAGTCGTTCGCCTCCAATTCAGCATATGTCATTGGCGTCCCCACAGGAAAAGGCTTTTCTTCTACCTTGTTCAACGCAAAACCGAGACGGGTGAATTTTATGTTGTTGAGAATATATGGCGTCTCCATAGTCAGCTGGTTTGGTTTGACCACATACTGTTCTATCAGGCTTGGATAGATCCATGAGAATCCTATGAGAACAGCAAAGAAGAGGCCGATCGAATAGAGAACGAATTTCCATTTATTGATGAACGGTACGAGGAAGAAGAAAATCGCGACTATAACCGCCATGACCGTTACGGCCCAGTACGCTGGGATCTGTGCATGGACATCTACGAATGAGGCGCCAAATGCCACACCCGAAGTCGAATACATCAAATCGTAAAGTTTCAATCTGAAAACTAGAGCGATCCCAAGAAATAGTAATCCGCCCAGGACCGCCAGATGAGAACGGACTTTCTGATTGACAATCAAACGATTACCCTGTAATCCGATAGACTGATCCATGAAATAGGAGGTCAGAACCCCTAACGAAACAATAAATACGGAGAACAAATACCAACCCTGCAAGAATTCATAAAGCGGGAGCCGGAAGACATAGAAGCCTGCGTCTTTTGAAAAGATCGGGTCCGCGATCCCAAATTTCGAGGCATGGAGGAATTTCAAAAATGTTTCCCAGGCGCCCGATGCCTGTGAACCCATGATAACTGAAAGGAACAGAATAATTGCCGCCCACGAATATTTAGCATATCTGTCGCTGAAAAAGATATCGGAAGTTCTTATGGGTTGTCCGGCAAAGGGCACTTTCAAAGAGCGGGTGTAGCCGCCTCGTTTTCTTGCGACGGCAATGTTCACCCAGGCAAAAGCTCCAAACACAAGGAAGAAAACAACGAACAGCGCGATCTTCGCCCACAGGATCGTAGTAAACACCGCGCCGTAATGCAGGCTATGAAACCACAGCCAGTCGCCGTAATATCCTACGAAGCGGGAGAATAGAAACAGAATAGCTATTAAGAGGAGTGCAATTGAGAGAAGTACTAATTTCGTTTTCATGATTAACGTCCTTACCGATCTGATTCGTAGCGACCCGCGCCCGGACTGTAACCCCATACTAAGTTAGCGATACTATCACCCATTGGCAAGCATTAGTCGGCACGCGTGATCAGATTAGTGACCGCCGCAAATACCGTCCCCGCTCCAAGAACGTCATCCAAGATTTGAAGGTATGATTCTCCGAGTCTCTAGCGCGACATCATGATTACCCGTATTGAAACCCGCCTCCGCTGGCATCCCACAGGTTAGTTGGATGCGCAGCAGCCGGAGCTGGGCCATTTTCAGCTGAAGGAATCTGAAGAGGTGGCAGTCTCTCATCTCAACCGCACTTGCACTTCACGTTATAGGACATTGAATCGTGGCACAGATTATGCGAAATCATGCCGGGAGATTGGTCAATTATGGTATGCAAAGAAAACTGGAGATGCAGAGAAGGCTATCAACATGTTTTGCTTCAAATTAAAGTGCCCGGGACAGGACTTGAACCTGCACGGCCTTGCGGTCACTAGACCCTGAATCATTCCAGCAACGGTTTACAAAGGAAAAGAGTGCAATTCCAAAGGGTTTTGAGCACTTTTGTTTCCCGGCTGCCGTAGTGATCGCAATTTTTTTTCGAACACTGGTAAGGTTTTGGTTAGGCGAGTATAGGGTGGTACAGAGAGGTATTGGACATGGTTATGAAATGGTGAGGCGACCACAAGCTTCACCTCGGAGGAAAGTCA
>JAJYOS010000205.1 GCA_021796055.1 Bacteroidota bacterium | reverse complement strand
TTATTCCGGCGGCGGAGAGCAGTCTCAAAGAGTTGCTTCCCGCGCTCTCTATAATCGCGGCATCGACATTCTTTTCAATTAGCATCTGCGCCGAGTGAACTCCGGCATCTCCCAGCGAATCTGAATAGAGATTCTCGATGATCGAACTTGCCTCTTCCACTGTGTCGTACAATACGAACCATCTGCTCTTGCCAAACTCAGGAGATACGGGAGGATTCAAGTCATTCTTCTCGACGGGGACGGCGACGATCATTCATAGTCCGAATCTTCTTCCCATTCCATGGCGGCCATAACCACCGCCGAAACAGTTTCCTCGCCCACCACCATACGGCCTCCCGCCGCGTCCCACACCGCATGCTGCATTTTCAGCCTGCCCGATCGAAGTCGAGTTGATGCGCGGACGGTCGGCATCTTTTCGGTCGATGCATCGGCCCATTATTCTTCCGGTCATCGGCCCGAGACCATTCGGACCTGTTCCATCGTAGTTCGGCATTGTGCGCCTCTCTTTGTTTTCTAATTTTTGCATCTCGGAAATCGCATCGTGCACCAGCTGTGACAGAAAATCAGCGGCAGCGTTCACCTGTTCGACTGTGACCACGTCCAAGATGCTTAAACATTTTGCCATTCCGAGATCCTCTAGATTCACAATAACTCTATTCTCCAAAAGACATGCCGCCAAAGAAGCCAAAAGCAGTGAAGTTGAAGGTGTTTTCCCGCACACCATATTGCACATTCGCAAGACGGATTGCACTTGTTGCACTAATGCAATTAATTTGTGGTGTGCCGTCGGGCGTTAGCAAAGGGCACGGAACCAGAGCCAGGGAGCTATTCCAATGAAAGAGGTTACGAGCATAATTGACCGGAACAGGGAGAACATGATCGTCCCTGACGGGATCGCCGTGATAGGTCGGGACGAGAAGATCATGGTTTTTAACGAGGCCGCGTCAAGAATAACGGGGTTCGAGGAAGGGGAAATAATCGGAAAGCATTTCGAAGTTCTCTTCCGCAACAGCCGTCACGACATCGAGCATTTGACCGACTCGCTTGTTAAAAACGTCACGCTGTCCAATCTCTCGATTAACATCACTGATAAGAAGGGGGAGTCCAGGAACATGCTCGCTTCGATAACTCCTGTAATAAAGTCGGGCGAGGTTATAAGCGCCGTTTTCGTTTTCCGTGACACGCGCGAGATGCTGACGCTGAGCGAAGAAATTGAGAGAAAGACGCTCGAGCTTGTCGATGAGCGGAACAAGCTTGACGCTATCTTCAACAGCAACATCGAGGGAACATTTACGATAGATAGTGACTGGACAGTCACATCGTTCAATAATTCCGCCGAGCGGATCACGGGCTTCAAAAAGAACGAGGCGATTGGGCGAAAATGTTGGGAGGTGTTCAGGTCACGACTGTGCAGGAATGGCTGTCATATGGAGCGTACCATGACCAAAGGAAGACCGTCCATCGAAAACGAGCTTGAGATGGTCAATAAGAACGGAGCGGCCGTACCTATTCGCGTCAATTCCGCCGTACTCAGGAACAGCAAAGGCGAAACTATCGGGGCTGTGGAGACGTTCATAGACATTTCCGAGATTCGAAACCTATCCGAGCATCTTAGAGAAAGGTTCCGGTATGACAACATCATTGGCAGAAACAAGGAAATGGAACGCGTCTTCACACTCTTAGACAGCGTTTCCCAGACCGACACCACCGTCCTCGTCACGGGAGAAAGCGGAACGGGTAAGGAACTCGTCGCGAGAGGCATTCATCTGAATAGTCCCAGAGCCAAAGGTCCGTTCGTCGCCCTCAACTGCAGCGCCTTTGCCGAGTCGTTGATAGAGAGCGAGCTCTTCGGACACGAAAAGGGAGCATTCACCGGAGCCGTCAGAACGAAGGCGGGAAAATTCGAGATGGCCCAGGGCGGAACACTTTTCCTGGATGAGATAGGGGACATATCGCTTCCCGTGCAGACGAAGCTTCTGCGCGTAATTGAGACCCGGCAGTTTGAAAGGGTGGGCGGCAACAGGCCGATTAAAATGGACACAAGGATCATTGCCGCGACCAATAAAATTCTGCCCGACGAAATAGAATCGGGGAGATTCAGGAAAGACCTTTTCTACAGGATTAACGTCATCAATATTAATCTTCCGCCACTCAGGGAAAGGATGGACGACTTACCACTTCTGGTAAATCACTTCATTGCGCGTTTCAACGAAACACTCGGCAGAAAGGTCGTCCGCTTTTCGCCCGAGGCCTACGACCTCCTTACGAAGTACGATTGGCCGGGAAACGTGAGGGAACTTGAAAATGTGGTAGAGCACTCTTTCGTGCTGAGCGGACAAGACGTCATCGCCCCTGAATGTCTGCCGGAAAGAATAAGGAAACCTGTGAAGGCCGGAAAGGTGAAGCCTCTTTCCACAATCAAAGGAGCCGAAAGAGAGATAATCGTGGCCGTCTTGAAGAAACACAACCGCAGCAGGGCCAAAGCCGCCGCCGAGCTTGGTATGAATCCATCGACTCTGTGGCGAAAGATGAAGAAACTGGGAATCTCTGATTGACCTTCGCAAGTTAGTTCCTCAGGAATACCTTCTGATCCTCTGCATCGTGAATGCCACAGCCAACGCCAGCGCAATCCCGGCAAGCACGATCGACGTCACGATTTCCATTTCTCATTCCTCACATTTCGCCAGGAGGTAACACGACAAGGAAGTGCTCCTCCGGACATTATTCCAATTCTACACCATCACCGCTCCGCCGGCGACGTCCAGGATTACGCCTGTTATCCATGAGGAGTTGTCGGAAGCGAGGAACAGCGCGGCGTCAGCCACATCCTTCGTCTCGCCGAGGCGTTTCAGCGGATGGTATTCCACGATGCCTTTCAGATGTTCCGGCGGAATCATTGCCCGGTGCTTCTCGGTGAAGATCATTTCCGGCGCAATACAATTTACGCGTATACCGAACGGTCCGGCTTCCGCAGCCAGTTGCTGCGTCATTATTTCTATCCCGGCTTTCGCGGCCGAATACGGCACGGGCGATCTACCGGTCACATGTCTCGCCGCGGCGGAAGAAATAGTTATGATATTCCCAGCCTTTCTTCCCTTCATGCCGGGCAGGAAGCTCTTAATTGTCAGGAAGGTAGCGGTGAGGTTCCCTTCCACCGATGCGTGCCACCCTACTTCGGTAAGCTCATCGAACGGAGCCGGCTTCGTGAAGCTTCCTCCGGCATTCGCGACGAGGATATCCACGGGTCCGAATTTCTTTTCGATCTCTGAGCGGGCGGATTCTATTTCTGCGAACTCAGTAACGTCGGCTATGACGCGCATCGCCTGTCCGCCGTCACGTATTATCTCGTCCTCTAGCTTGCCGAGAGAAGCCTCATCCCTGCCGTGAAGAACCACATTTGCCCCGTGCTTCGCGAAATGTTTTGCTATGGCAGCCCCGATTCCACGCGAACTGCCGGTGACCAATACTACTTTATCATTCAACTGTTCCACTATCGTCTCCTGTTCTCATATTATTCGGTTTCTACAAACATGTCGCGCCTACGGCGCTCTAAGAGTGATTCCATCACCCCCGACCATCGCACGTTCATTAAACAAATCCATTTCCCCGGCACTCCATCGTTTCATTTTCTCCCCCATCAATCCATACATCCAGCAATCCACGATCTGATATTCCATTATTCCATCATTCCTCTTCGGAACCTGTACTGACACAGCGGTTTCCCACCGGTCTCGGGAAGGAAGTTTTCCAGTTTCAGCTGCGGTCCGAAGAACTCTTCGATTTCTTTCCGCTTTCTGCCGCGGGGCCCGACGATGCCGAGCGCATGGGCTCTGCTGAAATGTATAAGGACATACTGGCCTTCTTCTGAAAGCCACCCGAGCAGTTTATCCCTGTACAGAATTCTGTACCTCTCATTGAATCCGTGAAAGCAGCCGGCATCGAGTATCAGGTCGAATTTGTCCGCCGTCTCATACTTCGTGATGTCTGCAGCGACGAAATCGACTTTGACGCCGGCTTTCTCCGCCCGCCTGATCCCGAATGGCAGCGCCTCGGGGATGAAGTCGACGGCAGTCACGCTGAATCCGAGCTGTGCCATGAAGACAGAATTCACTCCGGTGCCGCAGCCGATATCGAGCGCTCTGCCGTGCTTCTCTCCGGCTTCGACCGCCTCTTTGAGAAGAAGCGGCGGCTCTTCGCGATGCCAGTCGATCCGGGCCTCATCCTTCGCGCGGCGATAAGTCAGCCTGTAATAGAACTCGAAATTACTCATCGAATCCTCCATGCAAAAATCCGAAATACTAATCTCTAAATCCTAAGTGCCGCCTTGCGGCATCCCGACATATAAATGCCATTGGCGGGACAAATTCAAAATCAGAAACTCGAAGGATTAAGAGCTGAAAAATTCATGTTTTGAACTTGGAGCTTTGAACATTGTTTATGATTTAGCATTTCGTGTTTAGAATTTTTCTTCTGAAGCTTCTGCGTCCCGGTCGCCATGTGGATGGAAATCCCGGTGCTCCTTGTGCCATTCCTTCCAGCGCTCCCATTGACGGCGGCGGGAAAAATACGTCCGCGGTCCTCTGCCGAAGCTGCCGAAGAGAAGTCTTGCCAGTATCAGCAAACCCAGCGCCTGCCAGTATCCGATTGCCTTCAGCCCGAATATCGAGGGGAGAAGCGCGTTCCACAAAAGCATGAGGACCAGACCGGCGAGCGCCAGGAAAGCCAGCATGAAAGGCAGCCCGAAAACGAACCACCACCTCCTTTTGTGCTTGAACTCATGATTATGCATGCTACACATTTTCTTTTAACTCCTCGTATAAAATTTTCAAACGTTTTCTAAGAAACAGGACCGCGTATCGTTTCCGCGATATCAGCGTGTTGATAGGCTCCTGTTTTATTTCCGCAATTTCCTTGAAACTCATTCCTTCGAACTCGGTCATCTCGAATACGTCACGCTGCTCGCCCGGCAAATCGTTGAGCGCGTCTTCGATCTCGTCCCAGAACTGGTTCTGCCAGTAGACCTTGTCCGGGAGCCCACTGAAGTCAGGGATCATGTCCTCCATGGAAAGCGAGTTTCCTTCTTCATCTCCCGGCACCCTGATCCTGATATCTCTGAAAGCCTGCGGTTTCTTCTTCCTTCGGGAGTCGATTATCCTGTTTTTCGCGACGCGCATCAGCCATGCAGACACGCGGTCCATAAACTCGATGCTCTCGAAGGAGCTGGCAAACTGCAAAAGAACATCCTGGAATATGTCTTCCGCTTCTTCTTTCGAAGGCACATTTCGCCTGATGAAGGAGAGGAGTTTGCCTCTCTCTTTTTCAATAGTGTCTTCTATCTGCTTCGAAGTAGCGGCTGTCAAATGTTTCCTGGCTTCTGGTAATTATAACGAACAGGTGGGAAAATTATTGTAGGCCAGATTACGACTTATCTCAGAATTGAGTCGCAGTTGCCAGCGTCAGGTAAGTTTCAGTAAAGAAGAACGTTATTTCCCCTCTTTCATGAAGTCCTCTATCACATCGAAGTATTTCTTCGTCTCCTCTATGAACGGCAAATGTCCGCTCTTCTCGAACATTATGAACTTTGCCTGAGGGCAGTACTCTTTGAACTTGTCGGCGAACCTCGGAACGGCTATGCGGTCGAACCTCCCGGCCAATATCAGAACCGGCATCTTGAGATTTTTCAGCTCTGTCCGGAAATCAAGTTTCGCGATGTCTCCGCCGATAAGAAAGTCGCCGTCCGCTCCGACAATCCGGTAATAGACCTGAGGATTGAAACTCGAAGAGTCGTTCCTAACTTTGTCCGCGTCAGCGGCGTTGTAATAGTATAGGAGTCCTGCCGGGACTTCATCATAAAGCTTCATGCATTCGGGCGAGCTGGAGACCAGCCCCTGGTTACGCAGCGCCATAAGCTTCTCCCATATACCGGGATACTGGTTCTTGATCTCGTAGTTCGAGTTGTCGTCGTTCTCTTGCCACATCTCTCCATCGTAAAATGTATTCGAAAGGATAAGCTTGCTGACAGAGTTTGGATACTTCAGCGCATAGGCCTGCGCCACCATGCCGCCATATGAGTGTCCTATCACCGTCCACTTCTCGATGCCGAGGTCGATGCGCAACCCCTCAAGATCCTTCACGTTGCGTTCAAATGAATATTCGTTCTCGTTGGAAGCCCTGTCCGACCTGCCGCAGCCGAATGGGTCGTAGTATATGAGCTTGTGGTGTTCTGCAAGCTCGTCGAACCACGGAGTGAGGTAAAGATGAGAGTCGCCCGGCCCGCCCGGAATCACCACCACCGGATCTCCGTGCCCGCTGATCTGGAACCATAGATGCGCGCCGTCGACCCAAGCATATGCGCCGGGCGTATCCCTGTCGCTCTGGGCCAAAGCACTGATGGCGGCGAAGGTAGTGACGACCGAAAGGATAATGTTGAAAGCGAATACTCGCCGAAGATTCCTGAGATTGAAAGATGCGGCAGTAGTCTTCATCTCCATGGGTTTCCTTTCCAACCGGTTAAGATTTCATTTACTTTTCTTGATTCTATAAGAAAGCTGTACCAGCCCCGTTGAATATGATTTCGTTCCTACAAGCTTCAACCTTACTCTCTTCTCCGATTCGCTAAACAGCCGCTTGCCTCCGCCCAAGACCACAGGGTGCACCGAAAGAAGCGCCTCGTCGACGAGATTCAATGTAATAAGGCTGTTAGTCAGCTCTGCACCCCCGAACAGCCAGATGTCCTTCCCCTTCTTCCGTTTGAGCGTCTCCACGTTAGCCTTGACATTTCTGCCGATGATCACCGCGCCTTCTGCACTCCTGAGTGTTTTGGAGAAAACGTACCTCGCAAGATTCGGGTAGGCATTCGGACCCATCGGACAAACGAGTTCATAACTCTTCCTGCCAAAGAAGACCGCATCGACCTTGCTCAGGAATTCCGTCATTCCATAGTCCTGGTCCGTGAAGCACCAGTCATATTCCCCCATCGGTCCCTCGATGAAACCGTCTAGACTTACCGCAAGATTCAGGATTACCTTTCTCATCCTCGCACTTTGCTCTAAAGCGTCGCGGCTTCTCCTTTAGTCCTTGATCCCTGATATCGCTGCCGCTCGAACACAAGTTACTAAAAATGGACTTATCGTGCGCAAGCAAATAGGGAGCTTTCCGGCGCCGCGCAGCTAGATTGACAGGAAATTTAGCCCGTGATTGTGACACGGTTTGGCCTGTAAGCACCCGCTTAAGTTCTCGTATAAGTATCTTTCGGACTAAAATCAAAATTGCAGAACCTGCTGGAAAATTCGCTCCATGTCGGGTAAATTTCTCGACAATTGTCACAGGGTAATCCGAAGTTTGGCGGACCTACTGCAAACGGACCATTAATCGTCACGTGTTTCGACGTGCTTCTCGCAAAGCACTCAAACCTCATCACCTGGCCAAGCCTTCGTTGAAATAGACTTATCATCGAAATCTTTGCACGATCACGTGCATAAGGCCCATGCGACAGGCATGGCTGGACCGAATGATCGCATCACAGTTTGAACCCGCAATGAGGTGAACGATGAGAAAAACGGTGGGACGGGATACAATGTTATTCATAATATATCTATTGCTCTCTTCCGCAGCCGAAGGTATTGCGGACAACCTCAAAGATGCATCAAACCGAGCGGATTACATCATCATTGCGCCCACAGCTTATCTTCCAATCGTTAACAGGCTCGCACAGTTCCGCCGCGAGAAAGACGGCTTCGTGACAAAGGTGGTGAACATAGACACCATCATGGCACAGTTCGGTGTAGGAGTTTCCCCAGACACTGCCATCAAAAATTCTATTCAATATGCCGTCAATAACTGGAGCGCGCCGAAACCGCAATACTTTGTCCTTGCCGGAAACGTGAATGTCATCCCCTCCCATCCGGAACAAGAAACCCTCGCGACGGATTATGATTCGGACGTAGATACACTCCTGATGATCGATCAATGGTTTGTGAACGTATTCAACTCCAACGGCACGATGTGGGTCGACGCGTGCATAGGGAGGCTTCCCGCATGGGATTCTACTAGCCTCGAGATTATGGTCCAGAAAATCATAGCTTACGAAAGTGAATCGCCCGGGCCCTGGTGCAGACGAGCAATTTCACTTGCCGACTTCGATCAGACCGGCGGCACCGACTTCGAGAGCGATAGGAACATCGTCCGGAAGTACGCCGACACTTTGTGGACCGACACGATATCTGTCGATGTCAGGAACGGCTCATCTTCTCATTTGCAGCCCGGTCAATTCATAGACTTGTGGAGCCAGGGCGCAGCATTGGTGACCTATTCCGGACACGCGAGCGCCGTTACTCTCTCCGCGTCCCGCTACTTCACGGTGCAGAGCATCGATTCACTCGACAACGGGAAC
Source organism: Bacteroidota bacterium (assembly GCA_021796055.1). Next base: position 633 of record JAJYOS010000205.1, on the reverse strand, counting down.
CGCCTTCCCATCTGCCTACTCGGCGGGTGTGATCTTACATACGATTCGCCTGACGGAAATTCTATTCCGACGATGTTGATGGCGCACGAAGGAGGCGGTGCAGTAGCGGTCATCTCTTCGGAGGGACTGACGGACGAGTACACTCCCATCTTCTTCTATGTCTCGATATTTCAATCGTTGATGGCAAATCCCGACGAGACTCTTGGGCAAGCATACGAATCGGCGATGCCCGAATGGTGGTGGCAGCTATACCAGAGGCAGACACTTCTTGGAGATCCTGCACTGCACGTCAAGCGTCTCGCGACCTCATCGTCAACTGTTGCTCAGAAGCGCGAGAAGCGCACTTTCGTGCTCGGGCAGAACTATCCTAACCCGTTCAACCCGACTACCGCCATCAGATATCGGCTTTCAGTTGCCAGTGATGTCAGCCTAGGGGTTTACGATGTATTGGGGAGGAAAGTCAGAACACTGGTCGACGGAAGGCAGGCTCAAGGGGAACATTTGGTAATGTTCGACGCGGCAAACCTTCCCAGCGGCGTCTATTTCTATTCCCTTCGGGCAGGTGGTCTCACTGAAACAAGGAAGCTTGTTGTCGTGAAATAACGGTCGATTGAAAGAGCAGCAATCAGACTC
>JAJYOS010000204.1 GCA_021796055.1 Bacteroidota bacterium | reverse complement strand
CCGTGGAAGAAAATCCCAGATCCGCAAGTAATTCGTGAGTGCTTGGTTCACCGATAGAAACCTGCCCGACAAAAAGCGGTCCCCCGATAGTAACAGACCCGATGGTATAGGTTGTGTCCGGGATATTTGAATACGTTTGCCAATATACTCCTGGGGGAAAGGATGACTCATCAGACTTTATAGGCGGCAAATATGACCCCTGGAAATTACCGGTTCCATCCGGCGAGACCGTAGCGGAATTACCTTCACCGCCCACTCTTTTGCCTAATGATTTTTCGGGAACGTCCAGCACAACAGAACCGATAAGACTTTTCGCGCCGGATGCCAGGATTTTATAGAAGCTGACCTTCGCTCCTCTTGTAATTGTGGAATTCGATAACACAATTCTTAGAGCAGCCCCGCTATTCGGCATCGCGGACTGAGTATCCCCCGTTTTCCTCTGGAATACAAGATCCGAATTGACTCCATCGATTTTTCCTGTAATAGAGAATGCAGCCACAAGAAGCGAATCCGCCGCATGCTGCGCTGCAGATATCTTCTGAACGTTCAGAGTGATCTCGACTTTACTCCCCGGGGAAATTGGAGAATATGCGCCACTCTCATCTTTCAGTATTGTTGTACCAGCTTCTATGGAGAGGGTATCCCCCGAGCCGCTCGCGACGAAAAAAGGCGACGCAACCCGGCTGTTGGTATCCAAAGCGATAACCGCCATCTGGCTGGCCTGTTGGCCGGTATCTCTGTTGACGTTGGTTGGAGAGCTGCAATTGCCCATCAGCATCGCGACAAGAATAGTCGCCCAAACCGAAAGGTATCGTGACTTTGGTTTCATAAACGCGCTCCTGTGTCCAGTATTCCTTCTCTTTAGTTGCCAGATGAAATGTCGCTTCCACTGTTGTTCCATCGGTATTTTGGTTCCACGTTTCCCGTTCATTTCCGGTGGAGCCTTGCGAGGGCAGACGGTCTGGGATGCGTCACCCTCGCAAGTCTGCATCGGTGTTACTTCATCAGAACCAGTTTCCTCGTTATCGAATAGTGACCCGCCGTGAGACGGTAGAAATACACTCCGCTCGAAAGGCCGCTGCCGTCAAATCGCACGCTGTGTGTGCCGGCGCTCTGACGCTCGTTCACAAGTGTCTTCACTTCCCTCCCAAGAACATCGTAAATCTTCAATGTCACGTGACTGTTCATTGGTAATTGATAATTGATCATTGTTGCCGGGTTGAACGGATTCGGATAATTCTGCGAAAGCACGAATGCTGTCGGTACATTGTCGGTCCTGTTATTCGTGCCCGTCAGAATGTCGGATATCGGCCTCTCCCAGACAGTGTTGAACATTGTTGCCGCAAACAGTTTACCGTTGCTCGCGGCAAAAGAAGTGACGTAATTCCCCGGTAGCCCTGTTGACCTCCAGCTTGAATCGCTGTTTGCAAGTACATAGGTCTCGTCACCCCACGTGCCCGCAAAAACGTTTGTGTCAACAACACAGAGTGAGGTAATATTCTTAACAAGTTTCGTGTGTGTCCAACTCGCCCCGTTATCACTGGATCGGAATACACCTTGATCATATAATCCCGCAAACAGTTCCGTACGCCTGGCGGCGAGCGCGTAAACCAATTGTCCTGTCAAGCCGTTGCTGACTCTTGTCCAGCTCGTGCCGTTATTGCTCGACATGTACACTCCATGTCCTGTTCCAGCGAAAAGGTTCGAGCCGACAACGGCAAGTGAAGTGACATAAGTATTTGTGTCTGCAACAGTCGGCAACCCAGCGCTCACACGTGTCCAGCTTGCACCATTGTCTTTTGATAGATAAACACCGCCGGCAACTCCAGCTAAGTTGGGCTGTGTTGCTGCAAAGACGTATGTGCTGATAAATGCAAACGAGGAAATCCTTGCCCCCTGTTCGATTTGTACCCCCGAAGTCCAACCATTGCCTCCATCCGACGAAACGTAAGCGTAGCCGTTGACGTCCCCTGCAAATGCATACGTGCTGCTTCTGTAAGCCACGGTATTCAAATCGGCCCATTCATAGGCACCTACTCGCCTCCGGGTCCAATTCGCTCCATCATCCGTCGAACGAAACATTCCGCCGCTTCCCGCTGCGAGCAAGTTTCCACCTGCCGCTGCAACGCCGTTCATGCAGTAATTTGAAAGACCCCACGTCACGTGTGTCCACTTCGCACCGCCGTCGGGCGAAACATAGATGCCGCTGTCACGAGTCCCAGCGACAAGGTTAGGGCCTATCATCGCCAATGCGTTGACGTGGTATGGGCAGTCATCACCTGAAAGCTCGGTCCAGTTTGCGCCCGCATCCGAGGTGACGTATATCCAGGTTGTCCCAGCATAGACCTTCGATCCGCTGAACACCCAATCACGTATATACGAGGGGTACCCGGTCCCCTTGCCGCCAAATTGAAGCCATCCATCACCGTTGTTGGGTGAGGTATATCCAGGATTTCCCCAGAGTCCGGCAAAGAGGTCAGTGCCGTTGGATGCCAGTGAAATTACTTCGGTGCTGGGGAGTCCGGCACTGACTTTAGTCCAGTTGCTTCCATTGTCGGTGCTCATGAAAACTCCGCTCCCCGTTCCGGCGAAAATATTTGATCCGATTGCAGTAATGGCATCGACGTGGTGATCTGTCAACCCGTTATTCACCTGTGTCCAGGTAGCGCCATTATCAGTTGAAAGAAATACCCCATGATAGTAACTCCCGACGAAAACGTTGTTTCCAACAACCGTGATGCAATTTAAGTAAATGTCGTTCGCCGATGTTTTTTCCCAGATAAGCCCGTTAACGTCTCGTGAGTAAAGCGTATCGTTCCGCGAGGCAGCGAAGACCTTACTGCCATTAGCCGCCACAGCTCTAACATCGCCCTTCATGAACCCCCAGTTTGAGTGGGTCCAGTTGAATCCGAAATCTGTCGATACAAAGACTCCACCATATGCCGCCGCATAGAGTGTGTTCCCGCTGACCGCCAAGTCGGTGACTGTGGCTCCTCTCGGACCGATCTGCGCCCACTGCGCATTCGCGTTGTGGCAGCTCAGGGCAAACGACAGGCCCATTATCAGCAAAGTCGATACCCTCTTCATTTTTGGCTCCTTTTCATTTGTTTGTTTTTTATTTTTCCCGCATAAGATTTCACTCTGGGTTGCGTTTCGCCTTGCCGGTTTTCTCATTCCTTGTCTGTATCCCTTTTACCGTATTCCAGCTCATCCCAAGTCTTGAAGCGACAGCTGCAACCGAGATTGTTTCCAGTAAATCGTCCATATACTCTTCCAGAAAGTGCGTGTAACTCTTCTTCGGGTCGGCGTACCCAATATGCTCCTGCCGGATCAGGCCGCAGTCTCTGCACTCGAGCCGCTGTATTTGAGCAATCAAGTGCACGGTTTTTGAACCGATCGGCGCGGTAAGGAAACAGCGTTCGGTATATCCTTTCTTAAGGACGTTCTTGCTTCCGCATTCCGCACAAGTCAAATATTGAGCTTTAGTTCGTATATGAACGTCAATTCTCTGCTTGCCGTACTCTGCTGTCATAATTTCCTGGCATTTCAGACCTAAGGCATGTTGCAGCAAAGTCTCACTCATCAGCGCCCTCCCGACTGAAAGAAGATTTGATGAAGAAAATGTCCGACCACCAAAAGTACTCGTTTATGCGAGGCACTTTCCGTATCAAAGATATGCATACTTTTTCAGGTTGTATTGGAAAAAGGGGCCACTGGGGGATCAAGACGGTATTTGAAGAGGCCGGTCGAGACAGGTCACTAGTTTAGAGCGGAAAGGTCAGGGAGAGAAACACCAAGTAACAAACACAAAATTCCAAACGAGGTGCGGTATCCAAATATGCAAACTCGTAAGACGACGACGCCATTGTATGGGATTTCGGAACTGGAACCTGAAATTTATTTGTCCGACCCTAAGGGTCCCTTCGGGAAGGACTTTGAACGGAATAACTTTGGAGGAGCTTGAGTTTTGGTGATTGAGGCTTACCCTGACTGTACCCCGTTAGATAAGTTTTCTCACCTTCTCGTCATTCTGTATTGTTTCCCTCATGAGCTCCCTATATGAGGAAGGCATATCGTCTATTGGTCTCGTGAGCATTGTAATAAACAAGCCTGTTCTGAACCGTACTATCGATCGTCCGCTGTGCTTGACGAAAGAATCGGGTGGAATGCTCGTCGCAGTTTTGAATTCATCTATGAGATGCGCTTGATCGTAATAGCCGTGTGTCTCTGCAAGCCCACACCAATCCGGGTTATTCGTTCCCAAGATGCTATTCATGACATCCTTGAATCTTACCACTCTCGAGAATTCTTTCGGCGTAAGTCCAAGCCAACTGATGAATTGGCGATCCAATGTCCTTTTCGCAACGTGCAGTTGTCGCATTACTTCCCTTATCCTTTTCCTTCCCCCTGCTTCGACGATTACACTTGTGGCTGCAAGAACATTTTCCATCGATGCTTCATATGATTTGTATTTGATCTTCCGAGAAAAATAGTTATCAAGGATCAGTATTCTCTCTGCAGTCGACGCACAATCATTGAGCCGATTTTCTATGCTCCTGATTTCGTTTCCAATGACGGCGGGAAGCTCATAGAATGTGTTTCTGATTTCGCTCTCCGGTATCCTGAAAAGTCTGAAAAAGCCCCCGGGCCGGAACTTTATGTGGATTACTTTGCAAACCTTCTTGAAGTCACTGACAACGAAAGGAGTCTGTAGATTATGTGGTCCCGTAACGGAACTTCCGATTGCAACTCTCTTATTGTTGTCTTTAAACGTGAAAGTCGTATCGTGGTAGCAAAAATGCATTCCCACGCCTGGCGACGGAAGCTCGACGACCTGGTGCGGCATGTACTCGCCCGAGTAGTCCGAAAGAACCGCCTCTTCACCGTAGTAGTATTCAATAAACTCACTAAGGTGCCGCGGCGGCGGCTGCATGAATGTCGTAAGCGAAAGCCCGTTGTACTCAACGGACAAATCCGTCACTTTCCCACGCACTGAAACGCCCATGCGAATTAGCCTCCTAAAAATGCTGCCTTAAATGCATTCCAGAATATTCGGGCCATCTCTGCAATCAGAAAACTCCCCGAGCACGCGCACCTCCGGGGGAATTTTCCAGAACCGTCATTAACACCCGCCTGACAATCGGTTTAAAGTTAACAATATTCGCCTTAGCGTGGAAAGGGCTTTCGTCACACCGCATTGAATCATAAAAAAGGTAACTTTGGCGGAGTCGGGAGAAGGTCGTTGCATCATAATTTAGGTAACCGAAATGGGACTAAAATCCACGATTCCAGCTTCTATTAGGGGAAAGTGATAAATGTGAGGGTAGTGACACCCGCATTTCCCTGGAAGCGATCATCTTCGCACTTATCGACGAATGTTGCCGGAGCATCGAGGTCTCCGTTCGCAGGCGGGAGGCACCTACTGCCTAAGTTGAAAATCCACGTTGACAGTACCATTCTGAGACACTACTGTCTTTACTGACTCGCTTTTGTAGTAACCGAACCAAGCCCGGAGAATGTACGTCCCGGCGGGTATTCCCCTTATCTCGTAGTTACCTTCATGATCGGTCACGGCAAAATACGGATTCTGCAAAACCACTATCCACGCCTGCATCTCAGGATGAATGTCGCAGAGAATGAGAGAAAAGCAGCCTGGCCTCTTAAACACGTGGGTCTTGCTTTCCCCCGGCGGGAACGATCCCAGGTCGAAACTCCCTGCGCATTGAGAAGGCGTAAAGACATCATGGAGCACGTCGTCGTTGTTGAGAAATTTCACGGTCGTCCCGGCAAGAATCGGAAGGACTTCAGGCATGTATGCAAGATGTTTCTGATCCATGATGGCGTCCGTGTCCGGCGGAGCAAATACACTGTCCACATTCTCCACATATATAACTGCGTTTGCATTGCTCGACCCGTTCACAATAACCACCTTCCCCTTGACATCACCGGCACGGGCAATGACTGGAGCTAACAAGAAGGAAAGCATACAAATCACAGCCATGAGGAACAAACGGGAACCCGGGAATCCGCTTCTCCGACAGTCCCCGGTATCAATACAGCGGGCGATTCGCGCGGCTCCGTCGGTCAGGTATATTGTTCCGGCTTCACTTTCCTGCTTCTGTCTTCGCATCTATGAAAAGATACAAAGATTTGACTTCATTTGGCAAAAGTATCGGGAGTTGTTTCCCTCTTGCGACCAGAAGCTCTTCCATTCGAGGGGCATGGTTCCACAGAGCCGCGAGGAAGTCATATTTATCGTGGAACGGCCCGAACTTCCCAATCGTTGGCGCGCCGAAATGGTTGCCGGCTTGGTGGCAGCTCTCACAACCTTTCTCTTTGAACAGCCGCGCGCCGAGCTCTGCCGATCCGGCAGTCTTCGGCGTGCCTTCGAAGTAAAGATATGAAATCACGTCCGCCATCTGGTCTCCTGAAAATGACGGGAAAGGCCGTTTCAATGTCTTCATCGCCTCTGCCATTTTCCCCGAATGATTCCACATGATACCTGCAATCTCGGTAACACTCTGGTCGGTGTAGATGCGGTCAATCTTCGGGCCGATCGGCTTTTCTGCGTGGCAATAATAGCATCCCTTCTCTTTGAACAGCTGTTCGCCGCGAACGGGATTCCCCGGATACGAATATATCTCTTCATCCGACTTAAGTGAGCTTGCAGAGCGGATGTAAGCGGTAAGATCCGCAAACTGGTCGTCTGAAAAAGTCGGGATCCTCACTCCCTTGGCAGCTCCCCGTCTGTGCATGAGTATCGAATGGTTCCACATTGCCTGTGCGAGCCTGACAGGGGACACGTAAATCTTCATGCTGTCGAGCGCAATTTTTCCCCGAACGGGCTTGCCTATCGAATGGCAGCGTATGCAACCTTTGCTCACAAAGAGCCTTCTGCCGGTCGGTGCATTTCCGGGTTGTCCGAGATAGCGAATGAAGTATAGGAAGTCGCCGAGCCGACGGAAATCCCGGCCTGTAAAATGCGGCCTCTCAGTCTTCGTCCGCGCCATCACGAGAAGCATATTCCGGGAGTGGTTCCACATCTTAGAAAGGAGGTCGTAAGCGTTCCCGGGGAACACCTGTTTTCCAAAATCGGGCCCGATTTTACCGCCGGCTCCGTTCACGGCATGGCAGTTCAGGCAGCCTTCCTTCTCGAACACTTCCCTTCCGGCAAGTGGATTCTCCGGCAGCTGCTGCGCAGCCAGACCTGAAACAAGGAGTAGTAATATGAACGCGGTTCTTAGTGTAAAATTCTTCGCCATACAGTTATCCTCATTTCACTTCATCAGCATATTTGTGGAGGCTGAAGAACACGTAAGACAGCACGCCGGCGAGTATCCAGAAGATGGTGATCGCCAATATGCTGATCCACAGCGAGGCCGTCTGCGTGTCCTTCACCTGATTGGCAACAACAACCAGGTTGATAAACCACAATGTCACACTTATTGCGAGTATCCAGTTGAATGAAAGAGTCATAAGCTGGATTAAGTAGATTGTTCTGTCTTTCATATTTACGATTCCCTTCGTCGTTCTAACAAGGAGTTGCTGCAAACAGCCGAGAACAATTCAACGCGGCCAAGCATCATATCTCCGCCTTCACCGATGCTTCGACACGGCTTTCCTCGGTCTTCCCCGGCAGATATTCCTTCAGGCGCATCGAGACCTCATGAACGCTGTGCTCCCTGCCTTCTTTTGTCTCCCAAATTGAAATGAGCGGGAACAATTTCGAAAAGCCCATGAAACCCAGCACGAACGCGGAAGTTGCCGCGGCGGCGATTCCTATTTCCGTAATGGATGGCGTGTACATTCCGGTCGGGTAAGGCAGTCTCGGGTTCGCGAGTGTGGGTATTATTATGATTAACCTCTCGAGCCACATTCCCACGACGACTCCTATCGAAGCGACCAGGATGCCTTTGATCGTCTTCGTCTTCTTATTGCTGAGAACGATAACCGGCATAAGGAAATTACAGAGGACCATTAGCCAGAAAAACGGCGCATACGGCCCTACAAATTTATAAAGGAAGACTCTCATCTCTGCCGGTTCATGACCGTAGAAAGTCGTGAGGAATTCCGCAAAAGTGAAGTATGTCCAGAGCAATGAGACGACAAGAAGCAGCGTCCCCAGATACTTGAAGTGAATCTCCTTCAGATAGTCTTCAAAGTGGTACACCTTTCTGAAGACGATCATGACAATCACGAGAGCTGCAATTCCGGAATAGATTGCACCGACCACGAAATACGGCCCGAATATCGTGCTGTGCCATCCGGGCTGCAGTGTCATTCCGAATATCCATGCGATGATCGTGTGTACGGAGATCGCTATCGGAATCACCATGACCATGAGAATGTTTATTGCTCTTTCGAGCGCATGTTTCTGCTTCGGCGTTCCTTTGTATCCCCATGCCAGTATCTTGTAAAAGTTGTGCAGCTTACCGCCGCGATCACGAAGGAGAGCGATATCGGGGATCATCGGTATATAAAGGTAAATCGTGGATGCGGTGAAATACGCGGTCACGCTCGTGAGGTCCCAGAGCAGAGGCGACTGAAGCCGTCCCCTCTCGAAAAGGTGGAGAATCCTGTCGGGTCTTCCCAGGTCGATTACAGGGTGGAGACCGCCGATCGCGAGGACTATTCCGGTGATGACTTCCGCCATCCTGGTGATCGGACGGCGCCATTCGGCTTTCGACAAGCGCAATATCGCGGAGATAAGGGTTCCTGCATGCGATATGCCGATGAAGAACACGAAGTCTATAATGTAGAACGCCCACGAGACGGGTTCATCCATGCCTGTGGCGCCGAGTCCGTAAAACAACTGGCGTATGTAGCAGCCCAATCCGAAGAGAAAAACCGCCGTCAGGACAATGACGATGATGTAGAAACTCCTGCTGCTTTCGTAGATCGGCCTGAACAGTACCTCGTCTTCGTCGTGGAGATCTTGATAGCTCATAATTGAATATCCTTCCTCATTCGATAGCGTTCAGGTAGCGGACTTTGGGGACGGTGCCGAGTTCATCGAGGAGCGCGAACGAGCGGTAGTCCCGTGACTCTTTCGACACCTCGCTCTCTGCCCTCATGGGATTCGCAATG
>JAJYOS010000203.1 GCA_021796055.1 Bacteroidota bacterium | reverse complement strand
GCAGTAGAGAACACCTCGCTTTTGCGCGTCGGGATGGTCGTGTTTGCCGGAATCAACGGCGTCATTACGCCACCGAGCGTCTCTATGCCAAGAGAAAGCGGCGTTACGTCGAGCAGGAGGACATCCTTGATGTCGCCCGTAAGAACCGCGCCTTGTATGCTCGCACCAACAGCCACTACCTCGTCCGGATTTACTCCCTTGTGAGGCTCGCGGTTGAAGTAGGTCTTCACGATTTCCTGAACTTTAGGCATCCTCGTCATGCCGCCCACGAGAATTACCTCGTCAATTTCTGAAGGATTGAGCTTCGCATCCTCAAGTGCCTTCTTCACCGGAATTACGGTACGCTGTACTAAATCATCAACAAGCTGCTCGAGCTTCGCGCGCGTCAGCGTAAGGTTGAGGTGCTTCGGCCCATCCTGAGTAGCCGTTATAAACGGGAGGTTGATTTCTGTCTGCAGCTGGGAGGAAAGCTCCATCTTTGCTTTTTCCGCCGCTTCTTTCAATCTCTGAAGCGCCATCGGATCTTTTCTGAGATCGATGTGTTCCTGTCTCTGGAATTCATCCGCAATGAAATCCATTATCTTCATGTCAAAATCGTCGCCGCCCAGATGCGTATCGCCGTTCGTCGACTTGACTTCAAACACTCCCTCGCCAAGTTCCAGAATGGAAATATCGAAAGTTCCACCGCCTAAATCATAAACGGCAACCTTCATGTTCTTATTCTTCTTATCGAGTCCATAAGCCAGCGCGGCTGCTGTAGGCTCGTTGATGATACGACGAACGTTGAGTCCGGCAATTTCACCGGCTTCCTTCGTCGCCTGGCGCTGGGCATCGTTGAAGTAAGCTGGAACCGTTATTACCGCTTCCGTAATCTTCTCGCCAAGAAAATCTTCGGCGGTCTGTTTCATCTTCTGGAGTACCATCGCGCTTATCTCAGGCGGAGAATAGACGCGTCCTCCCACTTCAACTCGCGCGGAGTTGTTCTGACCGGAGACTACCTTATAAGGCACGCGAGACATTTCCTCTGTCACTTCGTTATAGAAGCGTCCCATGAACCTCTTGATCGAGAAGATTGTATTCTGCGGATTGGTTATCGCCTGCCTCTTGGCCGGCGCACCCACAAGCCATTCTCCCGTTTTCGACTGGGCGACCACTGAAGGGGTCGTCCTAACCCCCTCGGAATTCGCGATGACTGTAGGAGTGTTGCCCTCCATTACCGCCACGCACGAATTTGTCGTACCAAGATCAATTCCAATTATTTTAGCCATCTCATATCTCTCCTTTGCTTGGATTTTTTTTGTTCTTTGATATTTCTTTATGCAATGGCTATGCCGCCAAAGAATTAAGGCTTTTCCGGCAATATTTTCATTTTCGTTTCTTCACTCATCTTATACTTTTGCCAGTTACAAACGAAACGTTGCCAATGTGGCAAAGATTGGCAATTTGTCATTTTATTGAATCTTAGCCTGTGTGATTTTAAATTCATTCAAATCAAATGCGTGTATTTCTCTTTGTACCCTGCTTCATAGATCAGGTTTTTCCTAACGTCGCTGTCAGTTCCATGAAGGTACTTAAGCACCTCGGTTGCGACGTGGTTTTTCCTGAGCACCAGACTTGCTGCGGTCAGCCTGCTTTCAACTCCGGCTACCGCGATGAAGCACGCCTGATGGCGATGCACGAAGTGAACGCCCTCCTCACGCTTACCCATTCTCCCGTAGCGGCCGCGAAATACGACTTCGATTTCAAGCACGACTACATCGTCGGACCTTCCGGCTCCTGCGTAGCAATGATAAGAAACTTCTATCCTGAAATTCTTGCCGATGATCCGCGGTTCGAAGACGTTTCAAAGAATATGGCTAAGCGGACATATGAATTTTCTGAATTCATATGTAAGGTAATAGGCGCAGATAGGTTCAGCGGGAAACTCCAAGCGACAGTCTCATATCATGATTCCTGCCACGCGCTGCGGGAGTTGGGCGTCAAAGACGGGCCACGTAAGATATTGGAGAGAATCGAGGGCTTGCGCCTCATCGAACTTCCATACAACGAAGTCTGCTGCGGATTCGGAGGTACATTCGCGGTGAAGTATCCTGAAATTTCGGTGGTGATGGCAGACGAGAAGCTTCAGAATTTCTATCAGACCGGTGCCGACATTCTCGTCTCGGCAGATTCAAGTTGCCTCATGCACCTTGAAGGACGTGCGCGACGATCAGGCTCGTTAAAACGCTTCGCGCATATCGCGGAAATCATGTCCGAAAGCATCGACAGAAAGCCATGACGACGACTGAGCCGCAATCCCGGGATTTTAAGAAGCTTTACAAAAAGGAAGTCGCCAATCTGAGGCTCCGGGCAAATCTGAAGAAGGCAACGATTCAGGCATTGGACAAGCGAAACGATTCCTTCGCCGAGCTCGATTTTGATCTCCTCAGAAATGAAGCGAAGAAAATAAAGCAGGAATCCGTTTCGCATCTCAACGAGCTTCTTTCGCAATTCGAGGACAACGCCCATAAGAATAACTGCGCCGTATTTTATGCCGAATCTCCGGAAAAGGCGAACGCATACATACTCGATGTAGCTCAGAGACATGCCGTCAAGAAGATTGTAAAATCAAAATCTATGGTGACGGAGGAGCTCAGGCTCGTACCTTTCCTCGAAAAGTTCGGCATCGAGACGGTCGAGACCGATCTGGGCGAGTACATAATTCAACTCGCCGGCGAGACGCCGTCACACATTACGGCGCCCGCAATTCATAAATCGAGAACAGAAATTGCGCAGCTACTCCACGATAAAATCGGCATCGAGCTTAACGACGACCCCACATTTCTCACAGGCGAGGCGCGAAAAGCGCTGAGGGAGAAATTTCTATCCGCCGAGATGGGTATCTCCGGCGCGAACTTCCTTATCGCTGAGAATGGAACTGCCGTCGTCGTTGAAAACGAGGGCAACGCGCGTCTGTCCACCTCCGCGGTGAAAGTGCACGTGATCGTGACCGGCATTGAGAAAGTCATTCCGAAGTTCTCCGATTTGCGAATATTCATGCGCCTTCTGGGACGTAGCGCCACTGGACAGAAGCTCACGAGCTATGTCTCACTTATTCGTGGCCCACGGAGACAGAACGAAAAGGACGGACCTGATGAAGTGCACATTGTGCTTCTCGATAACGGAAGAAGCGCCCTCGTCGGAACAGAGCATCAAGAAGTCCTTCACTGTATCCGATGCGGCGCGTGCCTGAATGTTTGTCCTGTTTACCGCAGCATCGGTGGACACGCTTACGGCTCGGTATATCCTGGCCCGATCGGGTCGCTCGTCACTCCACTGTTTTTCGGGCCGAAAAACGCACCTGATTTGCCTTTCGCCTCCTCCCTTTGCGGCAACTGTACGGAAGTCTGCCCTGTCGGGATAGGTATACACCACCAGTTGCTCGCGATGAGACACGAAATAAAGGCGAAGACAAAAAGAGGCGTAGAGGCATTCATCTTTAGAACTTTCAGGAAAACCATGTTAAGGCCGCAGCGCTACAGGCTCTTCAGCAGACTCGCGCGAATCTTTTCCTCGACTCCGGTAGTCGCGAAAGCTATCAAAGGATGGACTCATTATCGTGAGCTGCCGAAATTGCCCGCAAGGTCCTTCAGGGAGATTTACAAATCAGAAAGAGGCAAAGAGTGACTGACGACCGGGAGAAGATATTCGCCTCGATCAGGCGCGGCCTGCGCGGAGCTGAGAAATCTGCGGCGCTTAGAAGCGCAGCCTCCCCCCTTACGTCAATGATTCAACATGGGTTCGAGTCGCTCTTCATTAAGTTCAAGCGCGAGCTTGAAATTCTAGGCGGCCTCGCAGAAAAGGTGGAAAACGAACGAGATGTTTCAGCGTTCATAACCGACCACACAGAGCCCGCTTCTTCGCTCTTTATTTACGATGACTTGGCTAACAGCCTCAAGTCAATTGTAGAATCGCTCAGCGTAAATCGGCGTTTGAGATTCGGATCGGAATTCGCTGCCGGCTATGATAAACGTGAAGTTGCTGCCTTCGATGCGGCTCTGATCGGTTGCGCCGCATGCGTCGCAGAGACAGGGACCGTACTCATTCAAACAGACATGCGGCTTCCTGCAGCTCTCGCACCCAAGCTCTTCGTCATCGTTGAGCGAAGCCGGCTTATCGCGTCACTCGACGAGGTATTCACCGACAGATTCGGAAACAGTGATGCGAGTAATCTATTCCTCATAACTGGGCCAAGTCGTACCGCTGACATCGAGAAGCAGCTTGTTAAAGGGGTGCATGGACCAAAAGAGGTTATCGTGCTCTTCCTCAACCAATGACCAAGTTCGCGGAGATCAAACAACTAATGCCCAGAACAAGAATCCGATGGAACCAAACAATACCTCTCATGATCATGATAGTCATGGTCTCCGTGGGGACCACGCAGGCTCAACAAAGATTCTCAGGGTACGGCGGCATGGGAGTCATTTACTATAAAGCGGATGGACTATCGAATTATCTCAATTACGTCGCACCTGGGAGCGTTCTGCCGAAGAGTTTTACGAGCGCGATAAGGTTTTTTTTCGGAGGTGAGTATGCCGTCTCCAAAGACTGGGCTATCGGTATCGATTATGGATATATAACAAAGAGTGTTAGCGGAGGCAACTCCATCGGGTCCCAGCAGGTCAACATGGCTTATTCCCTCCCTTCTTTAGCTATCAGAAGGATATTCAGAGCGGAGGGTTATTCGATCAGGCTTGGCGGAGAGTTCGGATACCACTTCGGCAGCGTTAGCGCGTCCTCACCTTATTCGAGTCAGACCCAGGATTATTCGGCGAGCGGATTCGGCGTCAAGCTGAACGGGTCAGTCGATACTCAGCTCGATAAGCGTTTGTATGCCAGAATCGGCGTCGAAGGGGACGCCGAATTCATCGGCGATCTGAAAGCCAGAGATGGTTCGAAGCTTACCTATCTTGATTACAATTCGGGGAAATTGATTCCCGTTAATATGGACCTTCTCGGCGTTGGCCTTTCATTCGGGCTAGTTTATTATTTCTAAGTTTCACCTAGGAAATCAGGAGGCTAAATGGGCACAGTTCTAGAGAGTATTGTACTTGGAATTATTCAAGGGCTGACGGAGTTCCTTCCGATAAGCAGCACGGCGCATCTTGTGATCATACCGGAACTTCTCGGCTGGCACGCAAAGCTCCTCAACAGCCTTACGTTTGACGTGGCGCTGCATCTTGGAACACTTCTAGCTGTGCTCTCTTACTTTTTCAAAGATACGGTGGAGCTCATCGCCGGCTTCTTTAGGGGTATTTCTAAACGTAATTTTCGCTCCGATCCAAAATCAAGGTTATCGTTGCTGGTCATCATCGGAACTTTGCCGGCAGGTGTTTTCGGAGTGTTGCTTGATAAATGGGTCGAGACCAAATTCCGCACTCCAAGTGTGCTGGCTGGCGCGCTCATCGTTCTCGGCCTGGTGATGTGGTACGCGGAACGAACCGCCAAGCGCATTAGGAACAATGAATCGATGAGCGTCAGGGAGGCTATCATAACCGGCTTCGCCCAGGCGTTGGCTCTGATTCCGGGGACATCCAGATCCGGCATCACCATTTCATCCGGACTTTTCCTCGGATTCAATCGAGAGGAAGCCGCCCGCTTCTCGTTTCTTCTCTCCATACCGGTAATAGCTGGGGCGGCCGTTCTTAAGCTCAGGATCTTTATTCACGGAATACCTGCGAACGACATAGCGCCTCTTATCCTAGGGACACTGTGCTCCGCTCTCTTCGGATTCCTGGCTATAAAATATTTCATGAAGTATCTCCAGAGGCACACCATGAACGTCTTCGTCTGGTATAGGTTTATCTTTGCCGCCGTAATTATTATCTTCTTTTATATTAGGTGAGGAGAAATGAAAAAACTAATCTTCGCACTCGCAGCCGCAATGGCTCTTACCGGGTGCAGCATGAAAGGTCATAACGTGGTACTCGAAACAAATTACGGAAACATCGAAATAAAACTCTTCGACGACGCTGCGCCGGTAACGTGTGAGAATTTCAGAAAGCTTGTGTCGGAAGGTTTCTATGACAGCCTCCAGTTTCACCGCATCGTCCCAGGATTCGTTATTCAGGGAGGCGATCCTAACACACGGACTCCGAACAAAGCGACATGGGGAATGGGAGGACCGGGCTACACCCTCCCCGCGGAAATAGAGGAACCCAATCTGCGCGGCTCCGTAGCCATGGCACGGCAACCCGACCAGGTGAATCCTGAGCGAAGATCTAACGGCAGTCAGTTTTATATATGCCTGCGCGACCTCCCTCAACTTGACGGACAATACACGGTGTTCGGTAAAGTCCTAAAAGGCATGGATGTCGTTGACAGCATCGCGCAAGTCGCTCACGATGCCAGAGACATCCCTCTAAAACCTGTATATATCCTCAAGGCTTATGTCGAACCATGAGCGACTTCGGAAAATTCGCCGCGTCGATTAAAAAGGGAAAATTCTCAAAGACATATTTCATCCACGGGAATGAGGAGTATTTCATTACTCAGGCTGTGGACCTCCTTTTCGAAAACGTGGTGACGCCCGAACAAAGGTCGTTCAACCTAGACGTCTTTGACGGAACAGAGTCCAATTCAGAAGTCATTCTCTCTTCGATGCTAAGTTTTCCTTTCGTCGGCGAACGGAGGTTGACGGTAGTCAAGAGGTTCGATAAGATGGACAAGAAGCATAGGATAGACGTCGCCGACCATCTCGCGGGCGTTCCGGATAGCAACGTCGTGTGCCTTGTCGCAGGCGATGTCAAGGCGACCGACGAAACATTCAAGAGAATTTCCGGCGCTGCCGAAGTGGTAACATTCAATCACCTGAAAGGGTCCGAGCTTTCCACATTTCTAATTGACACCGCTCGGGCTCTGGGCAAGGAACTCGCGCCGGGTGCCGCGGATCTTTTGGTGGACATGATCGGCGACTCGGTTGGAGACGCGATCTCTGAACTGGAAAAACTCTCCCTCTACGTGGGAGATGAAAAAGTCATCCAGATCGACGATGTAACCACCGCGGTAGGAAAGTCGAGATCGTTCAATATCTTCGAACTTCAACGAGCGATCGGTGAAAGGAAAGCGGCCCGGGCCCATGAAATAGCCTCAAAGATGCTCGGAAACGGCGAAAAGCCCGTTTATATAAACTTCATGCTCGCCAGGTACTTTCTTAATCTACTCGAGGTGAAACACGACCTCGCCAAACATATGAACACGAAGGACATATCGACAGCGGTGTTTGGGAGATGGAACCCTTTTATCAGCGAATATACAACTGCGGCCAACGCATATTCCGTCTCCGAGCTGAAAAAAGCTATTGGCGTACTCCTGGATATAGATTCCAAACTGAAGTCTGGAGGATATGAAGATTCCGAGGCGGTGGTCGTGATGGTTTCAGAAATACTAGGAGACGAAGCTAGAAGACTTACCTGATTGATTCAGGCGTTCCGATTATCACCGCGAGTGTCAATCGGCTGATACAAACCAAGTGTCCTTCCCCATCCTCGATACGAATCTCCCAGACTTGTGTCTTCCTTCCGAGATGTAAAGGGCTTGCCTTTCCGTAAACGTAGCCACTTTTGACGCTTCTTACGTGATTGGCATTTATCTCCAAACCGACACAGTATTCTTTCTCGGGATTTATCGCGAGCACGCCCGCTATGCTACCGAGTGTCTCGGCAAGCGCCGCTGAGGCGCCACCATGGAGTATCCCGTACGGCTGTACAGTCCCTGAGTCGACCGGCATCCGTCCTTTCAGATAATCAGGCCCAACTTCCGTTATCTCAATACCAATCCTCTCGGCCATCGTGTTGCTGCCGAGCTTGTTTAATTCCTCCGGAGTGACTTTCCTAAAAATCGCCATGACAAATTATCGTTTTCCAATTTGTTTTGTTTCAGACTTTGAGATCGCAATAGGACCGTTCGAACACTAACGCGATTCGACACGGAGGTCCTTAGGTGCTTGTCAACGCCGGATCTTTTCCGGATCCCTCACCGCTCGATCCACGATTTCAAGTTCAAGGAAAAATCAGGTGCGGAGATTGCCCAACGATTATCGTACGGCATTGCGTTCAACTGACGCGCTCTTGCAACCTGACGCGGAGAGACGATCCCTTTTAGTACCTGCCAGCTTCCGTCCGTCATGATTGTATCCGCTCCGATCACCGCGTACACATTGCAGCCCGCTGAACCGTTGATGTCGAAATTCTCCGACTGAACTGCGATTGTATTCAATCCTTTTCTGAGAAATTTCCGTATATCAAAGAGCTTGACTCGGTTAAACTCCACGTTCCAGGTGAGAGTTCGGCGTGCCTTGACGTCGCCGACCAATCTGCCGTTGACGTAAAGTCTGCAATAGGTGTCTCCGATAAGCTGCAACATCGCCTTTGTTGGGATTGAATCGAGATCTATGGTCTTCACGAAGGTCGCGGAATCCACCTTGCTGTTTCCAGGGGTATACGGCGTGCTTTTCGGATAGTAGATGAAGCTGGAAGGGAGCTTCTGGTCAAAGTTGGAATTTCCCTTCAGCATTTCACTCGTGCCTGACCTTAGCTGAGCTACCTGTTCGTCAAATCGATCCTTTATTAGTTGAAGCATAGGCCCACGGTTCGTCCGGAGATATGCTCTGATGTAATCTCTTCTGATTTTCGAAAGATGGTCGAGAAGGCTCTTCTCAATCTTGAGAATTCCATCATTTCTTTGTTTTTGTGAAAGGGATGAATCAAGAGCTAACTCACGCATGCGAATGACGCCCGTGACTTTGTCAGCCCAGTACGCGTTCATTCGCGCCACGAGTTGATAAATAGCGAGTATCTCCCTGTTCGCGCCGACGAGGCCGCCCGCTTCCGACGACAAAGCGTACACTACAGGCATGGTGGCGCTGATGCTCTCGACTCGAAGTGCGGCATCCTGCGCTGGCACGTTCAAGAACGGCGCCCGCCAGAATTCGTTCCAAGTAATCTGATTGTTTACCGAACTCAGGAGTTCATATGCGATCCTCGGCAGAAAAGAATCGGTCTTGAAAAACTGCCGGAAGAAGACCGCTTCAAAGTGCGCCGGGTCCGCGTTCTCCGGAT
>JAJYOS010000202.1 GCA_021796055.1 Bacteroidota bacterium | reverse complement strand
TTTTGTTCTCGGTAACCTTGATGCCTCCCGCCCACCAGACTGCCTCGACCTTTGGGATGCCGTCTTCGTAGACCCAACGCGCGGTCGCATTTTGTCCAAGCGCGACGAACGGATATCCCCCCATTTCCACTTCGAGCGCGCTGCTTTCGAAACCCGACTGCGGATTAAAATTGCACGCACTGTCTTTCCTGGCGCTCTGCTGTGCGTTCTCCCCATCGAACAGTAAATAAGTGAAAGCCGAGCCAAGGTCGACTTTGTCCCATTGTATGAACATCTGCGTCCTCCCACTCCGGAGCACGAAATACTGCCTGCCGTAAAGGAAGGAATAATCATTCAGATGAACTAGTGTGGAATCGCTTTTAGCCATACCGCTCGTGGAAATACCGAGGAGTATGACCAGCGCCGAAAGTATCTGGATTTTTTTCATTTGTAGTCCTGTATTTGATAGGCAAGTCAGAAAACCTTTTCCGAAGGCGTTCTTGGAAAAACTATTAGCGCTCGCCCTGCGCTTGACTTTCCCAGGAAGCTTAGTGGCCGGACGATGAGCGCCGTCTCCGTTAATTATCAAGCATATTATAGCATTCGGGCAACTTGCAGATGAACGCATGACAAAGATACTCAAATCTACACCTTTGATGCCAGCGGATTATTGAGTAACCAGATTTAAACCGCGTCCGCTCTATCGTTGTCAAAGAGATAGATTTACAAACAAGGAGAAATGAAAAATGAGAACAAAATTGTTGGCAACGGCTCTAGTCCTAGTCATTGCGAGCACAACTGCGTTCGCGCAGCCCGCCGCCCGAATGGGCCAGACTTGGATGGACCACCATGCTCCCTTCCTGACTGCTCTTAAGCTCACGGATCAGCAGAAGACCGAAGTACGCAATGTCTGGTTCAATATGATGCAGAAACAAATCGACGTTCGCGCGAACTTGCAGCACGCCCGTCTGGATTACCATGAGCTCGCAACAGCCACAGCTCCGGACCAGAAAGCATTGAACGCCTCCATAAAGAAGATGGCTGATCTCAGGGCCCAACTTCAGCAGAACAAGCTGGACGCATGGTTCGAAGTCAACAAGTTGCTGACCCCGGAACAGCAGAAGGTATGGCAGAAGCTACTCGAACATCCCATGTTCTTTGAAAGAAGAGCCGGGATGATGATGAAAGGCAGAATGCAGGGAAAAGGTATGATGATGGGACGGCCAGGAATGATGCGCGGATCGGGTCCCTGGCAAAATCGGATGATGCAACAGGCTCCTCAGCCGCAAGACCCGAACAACTAATCTCGCGCTTTAGGACGGGAGCTCGGTAACCATTTCGGCTCCCGTTTTCCTTTCAGCTACATTTCGTTCTCTCCACCAACGCTTGCAACTTAGCCACCACACAAATATCTTCGCATATGAAAGTCATAAACGATTTCTTTTATTGCTTCCTTCCTTTGTTCGTGGCTATAGACGTGATCGGCGTCTTACCGATATTCTTATCTCTTACTTCAGGCCTGGAAACCCGCAAGAGGAGGACGCTCGTTATCGAGGCGTCTTTCACAGCGCTTGCCGTCTCCATTCTCTTCATCGTCGCAGGCAAGGGTATATTCAACTTCCTTGGGATAACCCTGAGCGATTTCAGAATCGGGGGAGGGATAATTCTTCTCGTCCTTTCGGTGAACGACCTGATATTTGCCCATGAGCAACAACGCAGGGATCCGGGCGGATCCATAGGAGTTGTTCCGATAGGCATCCCACTCATTATGGGCCCCGCCGCGCTGACCACGATACTTATACTCGTAAATTCTTACGGCTATGTGCTGACGACACTCGCACTTGCGGCTAACCTGACAATCGTATACATAATCTTCAATTATAGCGATCTCGTGAACCGCCTGATGGGAGCGGCCGGCGCGAGAGCATTCAGTAAGGTCGCGTCGCTTTTTCTTGCCGCCATAGCAGTGATGATGATACGAGTTGGAATTACTGACGCTATTTCAAAACACTAGGAGAAATGGATGGACTTAGGATTGAAAGGCAAGGTTGCCCTGGTAGCAGCCTCGACAAGGGGACTCGGAAAAGCAACCGCAGCTGCCCTCGCGTCAGAGGGTGCTGAAGTGATTATTAATGGGCGCGACAGACAGAACATCAATGATGCCGCCGAGGAAATAAAATCTCGGACGGGACAATCTCCTTTTACTGTTCAGGCCGACGTGACAAAAGCGGAGGACATCGACAGAATGTTTGACGAAATCGCCGCGCGATTCGGTACCGTCCAAATTCTAGTTACGAACGCGGGTGGCCCGCCCGCCGGTGGCTTCGATGATTTCACCGATGATCAATGGATGAGCGCGGTTGAGTTGAATCTGATGAGCACGGTTCGGCTAATCAGGAAGGCGGCACCATTCATGAAAAAGGAGAGATGGGGAAGGATTGTGAACATAGTGTCGCTTACCGTGAAGCAGCCGATCGACAACCTTCTACTCTCCAACTCAGTCCGTACTTCGATTATCGGTCTCGCGAAATCGATTTCAAAAGATCTCGCGCGGGATAACGTCCTCGTTAACAACATTGCCCCGTATTACGTCTCGACAAAAAGGATAGACTACCTTATGGAGCAGGCAGCGACCAGGTTGGGAATTACTAAGGAAGTTGCCATGAAAAACATTGTGAACGAGATACCTTTGGGCAGGCTAGGTACGCCCGAAGAATTCGGGAACTTGGTAACCTTCTTATGCTCCGACAAGAACAGTTATCTTACCGGCTCGACGATCCAGTTCGACGGCGGAGCTTACAAAGGGATATTCTAATAACCTATCTTGCCTGTCGGCTTCTTTACATTTGCCGAGGTCGGTGAAGTGTGGACATTGCAGACCGGCGGCAGGTATTTCGCGTTGAATACTTCCGTCACCTTGTCCGGGCAAAATTGAGTCGCCAGCATACCCGTCTGAGCGCATATCGTCGCAGTGACGACTCCCTGCGGCTGCACAAATGAAGTTATGGGGAGACCTATCGACTTATCGTCATAAACGTCTCTCATAAAAATTGCCCAAATAGGCGCCGCGGCCGTTCCGCCCTGGCCGTACCAGTTTGTGAAATGCACTCTCTCGTCGTCGAAGCCGACCCAGACGCCTGCGACAAGCTGGGGTGTGTACCCTTCGAACCAGGCGTCTGCAAAGTTGTTCGTTGTGCCTGTCTTGCCAGCGCAATCTAAATAAAAGTAATTCCTGACCCTCTGCCCCGTCCCGCCGTTAATTACTCCTTCCAGCATATTGGTCATCAAGTAGGCGGTCTGCTTGCTAAGAACTTCGGTGGACTGAGTGTGACTCTGCCAAATAACATTCCCGTCCTTGTCTTCGATTTTCAATATCCCGACCGGTTTCGTAAGGACTCCCTGATTCGCGAAGACACCGTAAGCCGTTGCCAGTTGTAGTGGAACGACAAGGCTTGTTCCCATGGCGATCGACGCGTATGGAGGAATATAAGTCTGGATACCCATTCTGTGCGCGTAGTCGATTACCTGCTGAACCGGGGCGATCTCCTGTATGGCACGCACCGCCACGACGTTGATCGAGTATTTCAGCGCGTCGCGTAGTGTGACTTCTCCTCCGAACTCTCCATCAGCGTTTCTTGGTGACCACCTCTTGCCGTCCGGCATAACGATGGTGACCGGTTGGTTCAGCAGTTTATACGAAGGGGCATAACCGTTATCGACGGCGACAGTGTACACGAACGGTTTGAATGCCGATCCGCACTGCCGGGCTATTTGAGTGACGTGGTTCAAACCGTATCTGAAATGTCTGAAGTTCGAAGATCCGACCATCGCTTTTATGTGTCCGTCCTGCGGATTAATGCATACAAACCCTACCTGTATCCTTTGCTCTGCCTTCTTCACTGAGTCTATGAATGCCGGGTTATTATAGAGCTGTTTGTAAATCGCGTTCTTCTCCGCGTCGGTCGAGGCATCACGGTATTCAGGAAGGTCCTTGATCGCCTTGTCAAGGGCCGCTTGGAGAGTTGCCTGGTTCTCACTCCAGTGCCAGTGCTCGTCAAATATCTGCTGGTACTTTCGCAGGTGGTCCGCCACAGCGCTGTCCGCGTACGCCTGCATCCTCGAATCTAGCGTGGTGTACACGGTCAGCCCATCGCGGTAAATGTCGAAGCCATATTTCTCTGCTTTCTTCTCGAGCTCCTGCCTCACCATCTCAACAAAGCTCGGGGCCAGACCAGTTGAAGGGCCATGGTACTTAAGATTGATCGGTGCCTTCATCTCCTTGTCCATCGTGGCCTCGGAAATGTTGCCGTCTTCATGCAGGTTCCTCAAAACGACATTCTTGATCATGTTTGCGCGCGCCGGGTGTGTGACGGGATCGAATCTCCCGGGCGACCTCAACATCCCTATCAGAAGGGCGGCCTGCGGCATAGTTAGGTCTGAAGAAGGCTCGTCAAAGTATAGCTGGGAAGCAGACTCAATCCCATACGCGCCTCTGCCGAAATAGACGTCGTTCAGGTACATATCAAGTATTTCCTGCTTCGTGTATGTGCGTTCGATCTGAACAGCGGTGATGGCCTCCCTGATCTTCCGTGTCAAAGTGACTTCCTGGTTCAGATACAGGTTCCTCGCGAGTTGCTGCGTGATCGTACTGGCTCCTTCCATGATCCGCATGTGGACAAGGTCGGTTACAAACGCGCTGAGTATGCGAATAGGGTCGAGGCCCCAATGGCTGTAGAATTTCTTGTCCTCCGTCGCGATGAGCGCCTGAATTACATATGGTGGGAGAGTCTTGACATCGGCGACTGCGCGATTCTTAAGATAAAACTGGTCGATCACCTGCCCGTCGGCGGATAGCACCCTAGTCGCAAGCTCAGGCTTGGGGTTTTCAAGTTCCTCCAATGAAGGAAGTCCATGAATGATATACATGCCGTAAAATATCAGACCGACAATAATCGCGGTCCAAATACCGAGCTTGAATGCGAGTTTCTGGGCGTTGATCTTCTTCATACCTTTTCCACCGGCTGATTTCCTGAATTCGGGATCGTTAAAATACCTGTCCATCTCTTCCTTTGAATAACGCGATTTCATTTCTCAAATTCCCATTTCAGTAGCTGCAGTTCATCGCCATCATAAACACCGTATGTGAAATTAGCGAGCCAATCGCCCAAATTCATATAAATTCCTTTCCCGAAGCGCTCAAATTTCGGCAGATGATTGTGTCCCATTATCACGTAATCATATCCCTCATTCAACTTCTTCTCTGCAAAGAGAAGCATTCCGTCGGTCTCGCCAAAATCCTTGCTGGTCGTATATTCCCTGCTCTTCTTGGAAAAGGCATGAGCCAACCAAAATCCTACGTCCGGGTGAACCCATCTAATCAATCTCTGAACGAAACTGTTCCGCAAGATCTTCTTCAGGATCCTATAGCCGGTGTCTTTCAAGGCGAGTCCGTCTCCGTGGATGACAAGGAATTTTCTGCCGCCGATCTCTTCAGAGAATCCATCCTGATGCACCCTCAGTCCTATGGAATTCCTGAAGAATTCTCCCTGATAAAAATCATGATTGCCCGCGATATAATCGATCGGAATCCCGCGATCAGTCATCTCTTTGAGTTTAGCGTATAGCCAGAAGAATTTCTTCGGGACAACGTGCTTATACTCATACCAAAAGTCAAAAAGGTCGCCCACAATGACCATCCGACTTCCTGTTTCTTCAACCTTTCCAAAAAATCTGAGAAGCTCATCTTTCCTCTTCTCCTCAAAATCCGAACTGAGCGACGGCGCACCGAGGTGTATGTCAGACACAAAATAGACAGGCTTCAATTACTTGACTACTTCGATTTCGATGGAAGAGGAATCCTTGCCAAGCCTGCACCATCCTTCGTTGTCGTTGCAGTAAGTAAAGCCGACGGCGAAATCGGCTCGGTACTCGCCGGGAGCCAATCCGACTGTCTTGCAACTAATCTCGATCGCCTTTTCAAGGTCGAGATACTCTCCCGATTTCGAAATCTCCTTGATGGAAAGCTCCACCCCTTTCGTTTGAGACTCGATTGTGATAGAGGGTCGCGTATTCACGTGTATTCCCTCACCAGCCTGCAACCGGAGATCAAACACGTCACTACTTCCGACTTGAATCTTCAAAGCCTCAGGCTTAACGAACACTTTGACCTGTTGAGACGGCGCAAATAGGCTATTCATCATTATCATAAGCAACAAAAGGATATTCATTTTAATTCTCCAGCGTGGCTTGAGTTCTGCTCTCCCACTGGACCTTCACTTGTTGAAGGAATATAAGTCCGAGGACAAAAAATATCAGCACTGAAAGGACCGCGATCCTCTGACTCCCCGTGAAACTGGAAATTGCGCCGAAGGTCAACGGGCCCATAATCGCCGACGCGTTTCCGGCTATCCCGTCGTAAAAACCGAAAAACTCTGCCGCGTGCTCGGGGGGCGTAAGGAGCGCCATCAGACTTCGGCTCGACGACTGCGATGAGCCTATCGCCGCGCCCGCGAAGAGACCGATGACGTAGAACTCCGTTTTTGTCTTAATGAAAAAGGCTCCCAGCACCACGGCTATCCAAACGATCAGCGTGATATTAATGCTCTTTTTTGGTCCCCAGTGGTCGGTTAAAACACCAAAGACTATCGATCCAAGGATCGCAGTCGTCTGTGCCACGATGAAGAAGATGATCACATCGACCGGGGTGAACCCAAGCGTACCGCGCGCGTAGAGCGCTGAAAAAAAAATCACGGTGTTTACCCCATCGATATAAAGAAAAAACGAGAGGAGAAATCTCGACAAGGCCTTGTACTGGCCAAGTCTTCTGAATGTTCTTACCGCGCGCCTTAAACCGAGACGGAAGTATGGAACCTTCCGGTGAGAGACGCCGGTGTGATCGCGCAGCACGAGGAAGGCCGGCACTGAAAAGACGGCGAAAAATCCCGCGGCGAGGAGGAAGCTTAATCTGAAATTATGAATATTCGACGGGGCAAATCCGCCTTCGATCAAGGGATAAGATAAAGCAAGAATCGAAAGTGCGCCTAGATACCCCATGCCGAATCCATATCCCGACACGCGCCCATAGATATGCTTCGGAGCAATCTCGGGAAGAAAAGCATCGTAGAACGTATATCCTCCCTGGAAGCCGACATTGGACGCAATGAAGACAAGCATGCCGGGGAGTATCATACCCTTTTCAATCCAGTAGAGAGCCGCTGTTCCTGTTATACAAAGAGCGGAAAACGCGAGAAGGAATCTCTTCCGCTTATGTGAGTAGTCGCTGGCCGCCCCCAGCACAGGTGAAAGCCCCGCGGCAATTATCATGGAAAGGCTGTCTGCCAACCCCCAAAAAAAATCCCCCCGGCCGGTACTTCCGGCTACGATAGCCTGAAAGTAAAGCGCGAAACCGACAGTCTTGACCATTACCGAGAAAGATGTGCGCGCGTAATCGAAAAGTGTCCAGGAGAAAATCGTGCCGCGCGAATACTTCTCGGGTATCATTGCTTCTTTTTGGTCGAAGTGTTTATAAGTCCTCGCCCGCTTTTCTGAATCTTCCCGTCGTTGGCCAGCTCTTTCAGTGAGGCATCAAGTATCCCATTCACGAATTTCGGGCTCTCCTCTGTGCTGTAACGTTTTGCCAGCTCAATGATCTCGTTGATAGTGACCTTTGTTGGAATCTCCTCCGAGTAAAGGATCTCCGCGATCCCCATCCTGAGCAGGCTCCTGTCGATAGGATTCACCCGGGTTATGTCCCAATGCTCAAGGTGACCCTGGAGTATCACGTCGAGCGAGCCTAGGTTTTCAAGCGTGTCGCGGAAAAGTTTCTTTGCGAACTCCATCGGCGCGCCTTCCTCGAGGTCCTTGAAAATGTCGTTGCTCAGGAAGTCTGGTGCCGACTTTGAAAGGTCGTATGCGTAGAGCGCCTGAAGAACGCGCTCCCTGGCGAGTCTTCGCTGAGAAGTCATATAGAACTCCGCCCGTGATTATTTATTTCACTTTTCATGAAGAAATTCTCAAGCTCCAAATAACATATATGCCTGCAATCCGGCAGATTCACGGAACCGATTGAACAGCTCCGACTGAAACGACATCTTGTACTTGCTCGCATAACCTTCCGCTTTAACATTCAGCCATTTGCACATCAGGAGCGCCCTCGGCAGGTGCCAGCCATCGCTGACGATCACTATTCTCTTCATCTTCAACTTGCCAATCAAATGTCTCTTGGCATAAATCACCTGCTCGATGGTATTCTCTGTTTTGTCTTCTGTGATAATTGCCGAGACGGGAATGCCGATATGTTCAAGGTATCTCGCCCCGATTTCGGACTCAAATGTGCCGAACCGTCTCGTGCCGCCGGTGACTGCTATCTTCTTCGCCTCATCTTTATCGTAAAGCTCGGCGGCCGCGTCCAGCCTCCCTTTAAGGTCTGGGCTAGGTGTGTAAGGACCGATAACGCTGCTCCCCAAAACCACCGCTGCATCGGCCTCCGGCTTGCCATCAAACCTGCCGCTATTTGAAAATGTGTTTATGAATCCGGCAATCGTAGCTATCCCTGAAATCATTACGAGAACTACCAGAATGTTTGCTACTCTTACATTTGAAGAGAACGGTACAATCAGCGCCGTCGAAACCAAGAACAGAAGTGCGAGGTACGCGATCACGATGGCGACTTCGTGAGAATGGCCCTTAGGGGGAAGGTAGAAAGAAGCGGCAAAAAAGGCGAAGGCTGAACCAACCACGAGGATATACGGAAATATCGGAAGCCTCCTATTGAACAGTTCTATCAGGACAACTGCAAGAAGAACCACAGCCCCGAGAGGGATGTTTCGGAAAGTTAGTATACCCGTCTCGGAATCGTGGGCGATTGCCCTTTGCGCGAAGATCTTCAACATGGCGATAAGCGCGACTAGCACGGCTATGTGCAAAAGAACTTTAGATCTCAAGTTTCGATAAAGTGTTGGTTGTCTCTGTTTTTACGAGACAGAATTTAAGTCACGGTGGTGGGATTTAAAAGGAAGAGAAATTGGAAGAGAAGGAATTGGCCCGACATTCATGCATGTCAGGCTTAGAATTCAGCCCGCGAAAGTCTCAACTATCTCATTCGATTAAGGTGGTCTTCCACGCTGATATTAGA
>JAJYOS010000201.1 GCA_021796055.1 Bacteroidota bacterium | reverse complement strand
CCTTAGGATCGCAAAATAGCCGGATTGCTGCCCGCCGTTGTATTGCACTACATATATATACAGGCCGTTGGCCACCTCCTGGCCGTCCTTCGAGAACATATCCCAGAAGAACGTGCCGTTGGTCGGTGTTGGGGCGGTGTAGCGGATCTGATCGATTACCTGTCCGGCAACGTCGAGTATTGTGATTGTGCACTGCTGCGGCAGATTGTAGAACATGATCTTATGTTCCAATCCGACGTCAAAGAAAGCTTGTTTCTTATACGGGTTTGGCTTCACGCCGATCTTGGCGCTCCCGTTTGCGAGCGATGCGACGTTGATCGGGGGTGATTGTACCACGATAGTCGCCCCGATGTTCTTCAAACCTGAGACCGTAGTCGGGTAGAAACTGCTCTGCGTAGCCCACGGGAACGTCCCTTGCCAGGTTCCGGCTGCGCCGTTCTCGTTTACTCTGCCTGACTCGAGATGGTTGGTAGTGACGCCGTTGACAGTGAGTCCCGACGGCACGTTGTTATATGCTGCGACATAGTACCAATATGAGAATCCCAGGAGAACGTCGAGGGAGCTGTCTTTGAATGCATAGCTGTAATTGCCGTCAGTGTGCGCGTAGGTCTGCAGGGAAGACTTCGGGATTACCGCCTGAATTTGCCACGGCCCCCATCCGCCCGCCTGCATCTTGTTCAGCTGGCTGAAGGCGTCGAACTGCGGGTTTATCGGATCGGCGTATTTCGTGGAGTCAATCGGACCAACAGTCATCTGGTCCATGTAATGATGCATCGTACGCATCCCGAGGCTAAGCGAACTGAACTGTGGGAACGCGCTCGCGCGATATATCTTGTAGCCGCCGAAATTCGGATTCGAAGTCTCGTCGGGGCTCTTCGTCCATGAGATCAGGATTTTGTTATCGGGTACGGTTATGGACGTCTTCATGTCAGGCGCAGAAGGGCCAACCGGTACGCCGCCCTGCTCCCACGCATACCGCGCCGCCTGGAGTGAGTTCAGGAACCCGTTCATCCTGAAGCCCGCATACTCCGCTCCGACAACGGTGATCGACTGGCCGACATCGATGGAATACGGTCCCGTTCCGATGAATGAATCGCCGTCGAAGTTCGTGGTCGCGGTGTAACCCTGCGTCCAGCCGTTCTCCCATACGTTGTTGAGGGGTTTGGTCTGGCTCTTCAGGTCGCCGTCCGGCTTTCCCGGCGAAGATTTGGGAACGAACGAAAGGACGTTGCCCGCGGTGCCTGACTGGAAGAAGTTGGAGTTGGGGGAGAGGTTCAGCTTGCTTGCATCGCCGCTCTTTCCGCCGTCAACATACCATTCGCCCGTCGCTATCGTGAAAATGGATGCTGCATCGAGCTCGTTCTCCAGACCACCTACTCCTGTCTCCGAGGAGGTGTACCATCCGCGCTGCGCGCCCGCACCGACGGGATGAGTCCCGAAGATCGTGCTTGCATCGGGAGAGGAGAAGAGGCCGAGTGTGTCCTGTTTCACGCCGAGCCAGGTCTTTCCCATCCAGATGTCGGTGTAATAATTGTAAATGGAGCAGTTGATGCCCATGTTGTGCTTTCCAGCCGGCACGCTGGAGTTGGGCCCGGGATAGCTCGGGTAGTTGGCCGGATTGACGCCGGGATAAGTGACCTGCGTCGCCCACGGGTTCCCGTTAGGATCATTGTCGGCGATGTAACCGGACATCCTGGCATATCCCCATGATGACGTGCCTCTGTTGCCGCCCGTGCTGACGTTCAGGGAGCCTATGTCGCCTGAATGCCATGCGAGTGCAAGGGCTTGAATCTTGTTCGTGGTGGATGTCGGGCTGCCGCTCGAGGTTACATCCAACAGGCCGTAGTTCTTGAACGTCACACCGAGCAAAATGAAATCGTTCATGTGGTTCCAAGGCTGTGTGTACTGGATCGCCCTGAACGTCACCCAGATACCGAGGTTAGTCGGGAAGCCCGCCTCGTAGTAAAGCTCGTAGCGGTTCGTCCCGTTCTTGTCGGGAGTACCGTCGGGATTAATCCAGATGGGGCCGATCACGTAGGATTTCATGCTTAGTCTGGCCTGCCATAGTGAGTCTATTCTAGATGTGTAGATCATCGTAGCATGGTTCGTACTTGAACTGGTCTGCTTCGTCGGGTTTATGTTGGGCGCGTACGCTACTGCCTGCATATCCTGGTTCCAGTAGTAACTGAAAGGGAAGCCGCCTGGCCACATAGCGGTCGGAGCGCTCCACTGCCTGTCGAAGTTTCCCATCCGGACAAGGTCCCACAGACGGGCCGGGTTGTTTGGGGTCTCGCTGTAATAGACGCCGGTTGACATCGGCATGAACGAGTCCCATAGGTTGCCTGCTACCATCTCTCCTGTATTCGGGAAAATGTTGCTTGGCGTATTAACAGGGGGGGTGTTCATGGCCTGCGCCCTGTCCCGAATCCTCACTTGTCCGTAAGTAAGAGATGCTACGAAGCTTATGCACAAACCTACTAATAAAAGCTTTCGCATATTCTTATCTCCTGTAAATTTTCGTTGCAGAATGAATCATCAGAAATTGATCGATAAGCCGAAGTATACTTCTCGGCCGATGTCATAAACGCTCGACCCGTCAGGCAGCACAGCCCATCCATAAGGACCAGTCGGGATTCCCTTCTGCTCCCAAAGGAGTTGACCGGCCGTACTGTTGTCGTAGGCGATGATGTTCACTCTGTTGAAGACATTCAGCACTTCGACAAAAGGAGTGAAGCTGAGTCCGGCGACCGAGAAGTCGGCTTCGAATCTCAGATCGGTCCTCATGTTATACGGGGCAGTCCCGATTTCTCTCGAACGGGGATCGGAAGCGCTGATAGGATAGAGAAATCCGCTCTGGTACGTCGTGAAAGTGTTAAGATGGAAATCCACCGGAACGGAGCTGATCGGTTTCGGGAAATCGAAGTTGAGTATGAAGGTCACGCGGTTAGGCCTGTCGTAACCCGCAAAGCTCGATGAGTTGGAACCAAGTATCGATTGTTCATACCCGGCGTAATAGTTTGCATTGCCGAAGGGGAGACCGCCGCCGTACTTTGCGCTGTCGCCCGTCGTTGTATAGAATGTCGTGTTATTCTGGCCGCGCAGCGCAGTGCCGCCGACAAGTGACCGGACGTAGCTGTAAGTGTATGTCAATACGCTCGTCAGTCTCATGAAGTCGCCGACCGGCAAGGCGTTGCTTCGCAGCGTCAGTTCTATGCCGCGTGCATCGGCATTCCCGCCGTAAAAGTAGAGGTAGTAAGTCGATCCGATCCCGGCCCTCGGCACAACCTGGAAGGCCATCTGGTTGTAGTTCTTTATAGTCCTGTAATAGGCACTCACGTTGACGCCGAGGTAATTAGACACCGCATACTGCAAGCCCATTTCATAGTTCGTGGACTCCATCGGGTCAGAGCCAACCGCAGAAACGTTGGGAAGCGACGTGTGGAACTTCTGATAGGAGATGCCATAAAGGGCGGAGAAGGGGAGCGGCTGCATCGTTCTCGAGAACGAATAGTACATAGAGGCATTCTCCGAAATCGGGTGAGAAATGCCTATCATGGGCTCGAACAGCCACTTCACGGGAATCGTCTTGGTCCTGTTTACGACCATATTGTTGAACTTGATGACTTCCGGTGTACCGTTCGGGTTAACCCCTCCGAAAACCTCGCTGTCCGGAACGAGCGTATAAGGGGCAAAGAAATTGCCGATTCCCTTGGCGCCAGCATCCCATCCGTCAACACGCGCGCCGACGTTTACGATTACACCCGAATAGTCTATCCTGTCCTGGGCGTAAATGCCGTATTGCTTCGGATGAACGGTGTACTCTTCGACATCGAGATAGCCGCTGGGCGAGAATCGCCTGAGGTTGTGATAATTGTACATCTGCAAATTCACCCCTCCGCTCAACAGGTGATGCGGAGTGACCTGACTGTTTATATCTGCCCTGACGTTGTACTGTTGGACATCCTGGTTCTCATAATAGACACCGGGCCTCGAAAGCTTGTACGGAGAGGAAGATGGGAAAGATGCAGCAGATGGTGTCTCATTCTGAGGAGCCACCGAGAAGAACTTTGACAGATCGATATTGCTCACGTACCGCTTGATCTCGGCTGGATCCGCAAATGTCAGGAAGTCTCCGGTGGTAACGCCGATGGGGTTAATCTGGCCGCCGCTCGTTATAAAGCCGACCTTGTCCGGGCTGTCTGTATATGTTGCCTGGACTTCGTAGTAGGTCTTATCGGACAGAGATTTGACCAGCTTCAGGCTGCCTGCTGCTGTTCCCATCGCGTAACGCGGAACGCCCTGCAGGTAGAACTTGAAGTTTTCATTATACATGCTATTCCTCCAGCCCAGGAAATAACCCTGGTCCGAAAGGATACCAACAGCCGTCAATTTCAATGTCGGCTGGATTGCCCAATCGACCGTCGCAGTAGCATTCAGTGAGCGGTGGAAGTCGTTGGGATACATGCCGTAGGAATTGATGTACTTGGCGTCTATCATGAATCCGAGGTTATTCAGCAGACCGCCTGCCAGATTGAACTCGAGGTTTTCGGTGGGCTTGCTTGCGTACCAGTATTCGCTGGGAGTCCATGTATACCTGTTGGCTTTAGCCGTGTTTCCGCTTGCCGCCAGGGAAGTCTTCTCGGTCAGATACTTCGATTCTGCAGTAGTGCCGTCCGGCAGTAGTCCGGTGTAGACGTTCATTCCGGCAGCCTGCAGGCTTGAGGCGTATTTAGCCGTGACCATGCCCGTGATCTTACCCGATCCCTGCTTAAGTGTCATGTCGACAACACCTGCCGTTGCGGGTGAGTACCTCAGACTCGATGTCGTATTCACTGACACTTCCTGAAGGGCATCCGAACCGACTTCTACCAGGTTGTTGTTCTGCCTGAAAGTCTTGTTCACAGCCAGATAGCTGCTGAACAAGCTATTGGCGTTGTTGGCAGATTCGTATGTCTTGTCGGACAAATCGATGCCGTCCACTATATAGGAAGTCTCAAACCTCTTGCCTCCACGAATGTATCCGTTGTATGCACTGGGAGAGGTAGCGAGTATCGTCTGGAGATTTCCGGCGGGCAGACTCGATATCTGGCTGGCTGTCATAATCGACCGGCCGCTTGTCTGTGTAATGTCGATCAGCTTCTTCTGAGCCTCGACGACTACTTCCGGGAGACCGACCGAAGCCGGCTCGACATTGAAGTTCTGGAAGGTAGTGAGGTCGGAATTGACCACGATACCCCTCACAGTTGTCTTTGTGTAACCGACGCTGGTTACGGTCACGCTGTAGGTGTTGGGCGGTAGGTTCAGGATGACGTATATGCCGTCAAGACCGACCGCCGCACCGAGCTGTGTGCCCTCGACGCGCACACTCGCTCCCGAAAGTGGCTCCCCGGTCTTTGCGTCAACCACTTTGCCCGTCAACTTACCGCCGCTTGCGAACACCGGGGCGGCCGACAGCGTGGCTAGCACTGCAAAAGCATACAAAGCCGTAAAAAACCGTCTCATAAGGGTCCTCCTTATTTGATAATCTTAATGTTCACTTGAACTTCGTGATACATATGGGCTTAGATCGACCGTCGAAATAAGCCCGTTTGCGGAATGGCTGTAAATAATCACCTCCTTAAAATTCTCGTGAATACAACCGGCATCACCGGCTGTGCGGTACATCCTGAATTAATCCAGACTCAACGCGAAGCCTGCGGTACTGCACTGCAGTAACAAACAAACTGTCCCGGCTCACGTGCACAGGCTCGCCGACTCACAGGCGTCACGACTCACGCGCCTGCATCACGGCAATCAATAAAGCGGCCCGGGGTCGTAATATTCAGAATCGGCCATGAATGCGAACCACATCCTGCATCTCTCTTGCTAACTGAGCACAGTATGTTCAGGGACACAAATCAAGCTTGAAGAACAATTCTCACGTGAAAGTGAATCGGTATGGATTTCAAGGGTATTCACTCTTGAGCCCTAATGCACTTTTGTTTAACGCACGACGTAAGAGGCGTTCAAAGCAAATCGCACTTCAGCTCCCATTGAAAGCTGCGTTTTACTATTAAAACGCCGTATTATCTTTGATAGGTTACTACATTTGAAACTTTCTGTCAAGAGGAATCTGAGGCGAACAAGCGTCCGGCACACCAACACCTTGTTACCTCCGGAGCCCCTCCTCTTGGTGCGACGGTAACTTTATTCTTTGCCCGGCCCTCGTTCGATCCGCCCCGCTTGGCCTTCTTACGCCCGCCGCAATCGGCTGCGCCTGAGCAATCAGCCGTATTGAACGCCTCTCCCCGTGACGGTGCCCCGGTTGCAGCTGCGATTCGCTGTCCCATGCAAACCGGTGAGGAGGGATAGGGGCGTAATCCGGTTACCGGACCTCGTGCCGGAAACCCGGTTTTAAAGGGGGATTCATGCCCTCTTTTTCGAATGCTTGATTAAATTGTACGACAAATTCTAAAAAAAGAGGGAAAATGAAGAATCTCGCTATACTATCCGCCGCACTACTTGCTTCACTGGTTTTTGTCCCGGCCCGCCGGGGCTCTTGCAATGAAAGCGGGAGGAAGAGTCGACGGTGGAGCAAAGACGGTTTACACCGGCCGGCCTTACGCAGTGCCGATCGAGGTCGGACCGCATGGGCATATTGTAATGACCGTAAGGGTTGACAATGTCGAGGGCCGCTTTATACTCGATACCGGTGCGGGAATAAATGTCATCACGAAGAAATTTGCCGAGAGACTCGGCCACATGAAACGTGAGGACGGATACTTCACCGGATTCAGGGCGACGGGAGAAGCGCTGAGACTGAACCTGTATGAAGTGAATGATATCGAGATAGGCGACATGGATTTACACGATCCCGTGGTGACGGTCCTGGATGCGGACCTGGGTGATGTCGACGGACTGATATCGCTGACCTGTTTTCGAAACCAGCCGTTTACAATCGATTTCGCGGACAGGAAGATGTTTTTGGATACGAAGGCCAGCCTGGACAAGCGGGCAGAAGAAGGGAAGACTGTTCCCGTTCAACTCGATGACGACAGGGGAATTTCTCTCGACATGTTTACCAAAGTCAGTGTGAACGACAGGCTGACTCTGCAGATATCGTTAGACAGCGGGGCCGGGTTCGATGTCTACAGGTTCAACGCGGGGTTTATGAAAGAACTCGGGGTAGATGCATCTGCTGCAAAGAAATATTACAAGAAGAGCAGCCTGAATAATAAAGTAGAAAACATGTTTTACATTGCCGATCTCGATAAGATATCCTTATCTGCTGCATCTTCTGTGCGCACCGGCAAAGTGAAGACGGCATTCTTAAACGGGTTAATTTATGACGGCATAACCGGCATCAACTGGCTGGGGAAAGAGATAACCATCGATATCCCGGACAGGGAGATGATACTGAATTAAATGACGGCTCTTCGCCGGCTTGCCAACGTTGCGGCGGAGTCCCTTGTGAACTCTCAGAGCAGGCGGCAGAGCTCGCGGGGAAAAGGGCATGGAGCAGAGAGCATGGGAAATGCGGCACGGCAGCAATCAGTAGTCAGCCGTCAGCTGACCGCCAACAGCTATCTTATTCTTGTTTCAATGTGCGATGCACCTTCATCAGCAAGTCATCTATTAAATATGGTTTTGAAATGTAATCCGTCGCACCAATCTGGAAGGCGCTCTCCTGTACCCAGGGATCGATTGAGCCGCTCACACAGATGATCTTGACACC
The DNA here is from genome assembly GCA_021796055.1 of Bacteroidota bacterium. The sequence continues at coordinate 1,420 of JAJYOS010000201.1, read as the reverse complement.
CGGATTTGCCCAGACGATTCCCGACAGTACATCCTCTCCGCTCATTCTTGGAAGCCCCATGTCCAGGAGCACCAGATTGATCTCTTCCTTATGTTCCATAAACGTCAGAAGCCCTTCAGCACCGTCCGCCGCCAGGATCACCTTATAGCCGACTTCACTGAGTATCGTTTGGAGGAAATCCCTCAACATTTTTTCATCTTCGATCACGAGAATAACCTCGCCCCGGCCTCTAGGACGATTAAATTTTCTCTCCTCTGCGGGCACTTCCTGCCCCTCGTCAGTCATGAAAGCCATGTTCGTATCATTCGATTGGTTTATCAATACTTCTCACATTTAACTCGACTTCGTCTTCATAGTAATCAATGTGCATGCCCGTCATAACGGCCCTCGTAACATGCAAAAAGAGGGGGAGTGCAGGGCAGGTGTGCGATTTTGATACTGGGGGTGTGCGGTTTTGATACACGGGTCTTATATACTGTCAGAAATCAGTTGTCAGCAGTCGGCAGACCACGCTCTTCGATCCCTCCCGTGCTTACATAATATTTAGGAACGGGACAAGCGGACGGAATGTCCGCCAGAAGAGGATGCGCCACGTACATATGGATGGAGGCGCAAAAATGCGCCAGCTGCGATCATGTGAGGTTTGAAGGGAGCCGCCTCTGTCGATTATCCGGTCGTTGCACGGATCGATCCTTTGATCAATGACAAAATCAGTGCAATTCCGTCACGTCCGTTCTATCCCCGTTCCGTTTTCCGGCAGCCGACGGCCGCAGTGACCGGTCTCACCGGTGGAACCCTTGCGCATGTTCCGGATTTTCTTTCTCCACGTTTCCTTGCCAATCCCTCACCTGATAACTAACTTATCATTTATATGCAAAATGGAACGCGGCGTTATTGGCAGCGATATTCGTGAGGCCGGGTGCAGGCATGACCGGGAGGCATGGAACAATGCCGTGGTTTTGCATGCGATGCCGGGAATTCAACTCAGAAACAGTCTAAACCAATTGGAATCTATATATGATTGACACTAGCACACCGGCTGAAGCCATATCATCATCAGGTACGGCAGGGAAGACGCAGACATACCGCGGACCGTTCTTCATCATGACCAGCCTGTTCTTCATGTGGGGGTTCATGACGGTATGGAACGACATCCTCATCCCCAGGTTCAAGCAGGCCTTCACTCTGAACTACTTCGAGGCGATGCTCGTCCAGTTCGCCTTCGCCGGTGGTTACTTTATCGGCGCCTTGCTTTACTACCTCATCTCCTCTACAGCAGGCGATCCAATTGCGAAGTTAGGCTACAAGAACAGCATAGTGGTGAGTCTTCTCATCGCCGCCGTGGGCAGCGCGCTGTTCCTGCCTGCAGCCGGAGCAATATCTTACCCGTTGTTCCTGCTGGCACTCTTCATAGTTGGAC
>JAJYOS010000200.1 GCA_021796055.1 Bacteroidota bacterium | reverse complement strand
AGCTTCGGTGTACAGGGCCGCGGCATGTGCATGATGGAACGAGATCGCCCGCATACTGGGTTATGGATTTTCTTCTTGAAAAGACCGTTCATCATTTTACATTCTTCATAGCCGCGGAAAATCTGTTCAATTACAAGCAGGCTAATTACTCGCCCATCTTTTCCGGGCCGGAGGTTAATCCGCAATTCAGCCACATCCGGGCGCCGCTTGAAGGCAGAGTGATAAATGCGGGAGTACGTACAGACCTGAGGTAGTTCGAGGTTTGCGCAAAAATAAAAGGCGGCATCTTCCGAATGCCGCCTTCCAATTTGACAGTCTGAGGTTCAGAGGTTTACTTCACCAGCACCATCTTCATAGTCCGGGTGTAGTTCCCATTCTGTATCCTGTAGAGGTACACACCGCTTGCGAACTTTGAGCCGTCGAACACCACGTTGTGTAATCCCGGAGACTGCACACCATCTACCAGCGTTGCCACCTGTCTGCCGAGGATGTCGTACACTTTCAATGTGACATGTCCGACATTTGCAAGCTGATAGCTGATAACCGTTGTCGGGTTGAACGGGTTGGGATAGTTCTGCATAAGCTCGAACGACTGCGGAATACCGGGCTGCTCGTTAACGGCCGTGAGGGTCGGGCTGTAATGCGCAAACCGATACGACGGTTTGTCCCCTGCGGTGCTGAAAAGACCACCGTAGTAAGTGTTGTCGCTGTCCATTGCGACTATGCACCTGACCGTTGTGTTTGTCCCGCTCCCGAGTGTAGTAAATGAGCTGTCGGCAGTGCTCCACTCGATCACGTCGTAGGCGTTCACCAGTCCACTTGTTGTGAAATTGCCTCCGATGTACAGGTTAGTTCCGGAACCGGTTATAGCGTAAACCGGGCCGTTCACGCCGGCAGCAAGTGGAGTCCACTGATGGGTGTTCCATTTCGCGACGTAATTGGCAGAATTCCCGCCCGCGGAGGTGAAGTTGCCTCCTACGTACACGGTGTCGTTGACGGCATAAAGTGCCTCAACGTTACCGCTCACGCCGTTTGGATTACCCAAAGCGGACCAATTGACGCCATTCCAGGACGCAATATGAGAGACGGCAGATCCTCCCGCCGTCGTAAACGCACCGCCTGCGTATATCTGACTGGTACCTGCGGCGATGGCGTAGACCACATTATTGGTACCGTTGGTTCCGGTGCCGAGTGCGGACCATGAAGTACCGTTCCACTTCGCGATGTATCTGGCGGAGCTGCCGGATCCTAAGGAGGTGAAGCTTCCACCGACGTATAAATCTGCCCCGAATGAGCTCAGCGCAAAAACTGCGTTGTTGACGCCGTCACTCGGGCTAGTCCCGAGAGTGCTCCAAACGGTCCCGTTCCACATCGCGACATGTTTTGCGGGACTCCCGCCCGCATTGGCAAAAGCGCCGCCAACGTATACGTTGCCGCCCAGCACGGTAATGGCGTAGACGGTATTGTCAACGCCGTTCGAGGTGGCCGAACCTAATGCCGCCCAGGAATGGGTCGATGTGTTGTAAGAAGCGATGTTGTTTGCGAGAACAGGCCCGGCAGTCTGGAAGCGGCCGCCAACATAGATTGTGGAACCGTTGATGGCAAGCGCAAAGACATTTCCGCCCGGGACATTTGTGGTCCCGCCCAACGAAGCCCATGTTGTCCCGTTCCATGCGGCTATTCCGAACGCATTCACTCCTCCCGCAATGGTGAAGTAGCCAGCTGTGTACAAGACGCCGTTCACTAAATCACCACCGTACACAATGGAGTTGGTTCCGACTGTTGTGCCCGTTCCCAATTGTGACCAAACGTCCGTGAGGGTGTCGACGGTCGCGATATAGTTCACTGTAATGAGACCGGCGGCCGTGAAGTAACCCAAGACGTATAGTTCACTTCCGGACCAGAGGAGGCTACTAACGCTTCCGTTCACACCTGGTCCGACCGCATGCCAGGAAGTTCCGTCCCAGCGCGTCATGCCATTTACTGTTGATGTTCCGGCTGTGGTGAAGCCGCCCCCCAGGTAAATACCATTTGCATATGGCGCGATAGCGTTTACAGGTCCATTTAGATCGGTCGCCGATGTGCCGACGGTGCTCCAGTTTGTTCCGTTCCAGCTTGCTATATAATTAGCAGGGCTGCCTCCTGCATTTAGGAAAGATCCTCCCGCATAAAGCTGGCTGTTGTACACTGCCATTGTAATCACAGTATTATCGACGCCTGCTCCCAGGGCTGACCAGGTCGAAGTTCCCGGATTCCATTTTGCAATGTAGCTCGCAGCATTGCCGCCTGCGTTTCCAAAATCGCCGGCGACATACAGGTTCCCGCCGAAGTACAACATGCAGTTGACCTGGTTGTCGACCCCGTTTGATGTTCCCGAGCCGAGAGTTGACCATTGACCGGTCGATGAGTTGTAATCGACGATGTTGTTAGCCGCCACGCCACCGGCATCCGTGAAGGCCCCGCCTATGAACACATCGGATCCGTTAACTAAGATCGAGAATACGGGTCCGTTTGTACCGAGGTCGGAACTTGTCGAATCGAGGGCTGACCACGTATTCGTGTTGATGTTGTATTTCGCGATGTTATTAAGCACCACGTTGCCGGCGCTTCCGAATGAGCCGCCCACATATAACATGTTGCCGCTGTTGGCGACAACGTAAGCGGAGCCGCCGACTCCGGCCACGGTAAATGACGGATCCCAGTCCCCGTCACCCGGCACGCTTGAGGTCTTCAGGAACCTCGGCGTACCGTTCTTTGTCGTGACCATACTGTATCCACGAGCATCGAAACTGCCGGATGTAACTCCCGACCTGATACTTCCATTCGGGCTCAGGATCGATTTGATCGAACTCGAGGACCGCGCCGAGGCCGTCCCCAATATGAGAAACAGCATTAGAATGGCGCTCAATGTAAACCAGGGTGAGCGCCCCGGTTCTCTTTTACCAAAGTGGTTCATCGTTTCCTCCTATTTAATTGTTCTTGAGCTATACCCACCGACCTCCTGCGAACGGCGTTCAATCCGACAAGTCATGCGGAAGAGCCGTTACGATCGGCCATGGGTGGCTGACCCACAATGTGACTGAAACTAGACTCTTATGGATTTTCCCGACGGAATAGAGCTGACAGTGCTCCTCGATGGGTGGTGTTTCCCACGGGATATATGCACATCAGATCGTCTAACCCTAGACCCAAACGGACCAATAATGCACTTACGCATCTCTCTCCTTCTTATCGGTATGTTCCGCAATATGCGCAGCATGCCTCCTCTACCCTTTTCTCAGACGCCCTATCTCTTCTCTGCGCCTTTGCTTTTTTCCGCTAATTGCCATGCAAGCTAATGCGATTGATGTATCGGGACATATGACGTTTGTCACAACCCGTGTCGGATTTGAATAGTTCCATTGTTTGGATTATGAATGCTCTTTGCAGGCAGAAAATTCGACGTGGGTGTACCTAGCCGAGCAGGTGATGCATAACGGGATCTATGACAAAAAGGGCGGCATCTTGCGAATGCCGCCCAATCCCATTTCCGTCAATAAGAATTCAGAGTTTACTTCATCAATACCATCTTCATCGTCTGGACAAAAGTGCCGGTGGTTATCCTGTAGAAGTACACGCCGCTCGCGAGTCTTGATCCATCGAACACGACGTCGTGTTGGCCCGGCGACTGCACAGCGTCAACCAGCGAAGCAACCTGTCTGCCGAGAATGTCATACACTTTAAGCGTCACATGACCCTTGGCTGCCAACTCGTAACGGATAGAGGTCGCAGGGTTGAACGGATTCGGGTAATTCTGCGACACCGCGAATCTCTTCGGCTGAGTCGGCGGTTCGTTGACCGGCGTCAGATTCGGATTGTAACGTCCAAATCTGTACGATGGTTTCCCGCCCGCCAGGCTGAATCCACCTCCGACATAGAGGTCAGAGCTCATCCCGGTCGCGACGGCATAGATCGGGCCGTCTGTTCCACTTCCCACTGGAGACCAGGTCTTAGTTGAGATATTCCAGACTGCAATCGAATTAGCCGTGAGCAATCCTGCCGTAGTGAAGTAACCACCGGCAATGACGGTGTCACCGCTGACTGCGAGGGCGCGAACGTCATTGTTGCTGCCGAGTCCGCCGGAAAGAGAAGACCAGCTGTCCCCGGCAATGCTGTACTTGGCAATGCCGCTCGCTGGTGAGCCGCCTGCGTTGGCAAAGGAGCCTCCGACATACAGAGCCGTGTCCCCGCAGACTGCAATGGCATATACATGACTATCAGTTCCCGGCGCAGTACCGAGTGCGGTCCAGGTAGAGCCGTCCCAGGACGCGATGTTGTTTACGAGGTTGCCGCCTGCCATGCCGAAGGCCCCCCCGACGTATATCTTTCCGCCTGCCAGGACGACCGCATAGCCCGTTGAAGAGAGGCCGCTGCCCAGCGCCGACCAGTTTGCACCGTTCCACTGTGCGACACGGTTTGCCGTGTTTCCTCCTGCTGTCGAGAAGGAGCCGCACACGTAGAGGTTCGAGCTGACAATGGCCATTCCATAAACGCTATTGTTGGTGCCGGTGCCGAGTTTTGTCCAGCCGGTTGAGGGGTTCCACTTGACTATATTGTAGACACCGGTCACGCTCCCGGCCTGCGAGAAGCTACCACCGATATAAACGTCCCCGGTGGCGACAGGCAGTATCGTAAGCACCTCACCGTTAACACCTTCAAGTGTCGGCGTAGCATCGAGAGACGACCATTCACCGGTGGTTCTGTTCCAGATCGCGATGTTGAGTGCCGGTGAAGTTCCGGCCGTCTCGAATGATCCGCCGATAAATACGCTGTCTCCGCGCACCGCAATTGCGGACACGCCGCCGCCGACGCTGCCTTTTCCACCAGCTAGAGAGAGCGGACTCCAAGTTGTGCCATCCCATGACGCCACACCATAGGCGCTTCGTGTGCCCGCCTGGGTGAAGTAGCCACCAGCGTAAACTGTCCCGGCCGATATCGCGACCCTGTAGACATAACCATTGAGGCCGGCGCCGAGGCCCGACCACGATGAGGTGCTAATGTCCCATTTCGCTATCATGTTGGCCGAGACAATTCCCGCCGTCGTGAAATCTCCGCCCACGTAGAGATTGTTGCCGTCAATAGCTACGCCAATCACATATGAGCCGTTTATGCCCCCTCCCAGTGCTGACCATGAATCAGTGGCTATGCTGTATCGAGCGACTTTGCTGGCAGCCGAACCTCCGGCTTGAGTGAAGCCGCCTCCCACATAGAGTACCGTATCGCCCGAGACCGCGATATCGTACACCACATCATTGGTCCCTGGGGTGCCTGACCCTAAGGCTGACCAAACGGTCCCGTTCCACATGGCTATGTTATTCACCGTGGTTCCGCCCGCAGTGGCGAACCCGCCGGCGACGTAAAGGTTGCCGCCCGCCACAACGAGCCCCCAATATCCATCACCGCTTAGACCGCTGCCCAACGCGGACCATGTAGTTCCATCCCATTTTGCTATGTGGTTTGCGGTATTGCCCCCAGCCTGAGTGAAATCCCCTGTGACATAAAGACCACCACCGGAATAAAGAAGTCCATACGCAAATCCGTTCAGTCCCGTTCCCAGTGCAGACCAGCCGGACGTTGCATTCCATTTCGCTATGTACGCCACTGAGACGGTGCCGGCGGTTAAGAAAGAACCGCCGACGTAAATGTCGGCTCCATTGAAAGCGATGGACCAAACCTGACCGTCAGTCCCGAGCCCTGCACTGTCAAGGGCCGACCAGGTACCGCCTGTCAGGTTGAACTTAGCTATGTTGTGGGCAATGACATTTCCGACGGTCCCGAAGCTGCCACCGACGTAAAGATAATTTCCGTTAATTGCGATCACGTTCAAAAAGCCTCCCACTCCGGGGACCGTGAACGAACCGTCCCAATTTACGTCGTTCGGATCGGACTGCGCTTTCATGAACCTTGGAGATCCGTCCTTGGCCAGGGTCATGCTGTACCCGTGTGCATTGAAGCTGCCGTGTATGACGGCGGCGTTGACCGATCCATCCGGGTTCAGGATCGATTGGAGTGAACTTGAAGATTGTGAGAAAGCAGTCCCCATTGTGGATATTGCGATGAAGAACACACCTGCCGCAAACCACTTCAGGAACGTGAGTCGATGTTCAGTACGATCGTGGATCATCTCTCCTCCTTTTTTTTTCATAACGGTTGTTTCCAATTTTCAGGGGAACCGCACTCATTTGACAAGCAGTAGCTGCAAGCTCCCACAAAAAAGTGATCGCAGTTTAGAAACCGATGTTACATTCTTATTTGGTTCTACGGCAGGAATGGAAGGACTGTGGTGCTTTGGTCGATTTCAAACTAGAGGCGAGCGGTCAAACAGCGGACCATACATGTGTGCACTTTCGCCGACACTAATAGCCGCGCGGCATCCAGCCTGGATACCGACATATTCCGCGCAATAATGCATGTTCCCTGTGGCGCCTTCCCGCTGACCGACTCGCAGCTGCTAACACCCTTTGGTTTTGTTCAAATCGCTCCCCAAAGTAACCTAGCCAGCGTTTGAAGGCAAATGACATGAGTCACACTTGCCGGAAAACCTTACGGCGGCATTCCATGCAAGCTGGAGGGTTGTTCGGTTCGGCCGACGGGAAAAGGACGCATTTCCCTTCCGAAATCACTCATCTGAATCTGAAAAGCGACTTTTGCATCCGATCTAAGCATGGATAAGATTACGACCGGCATCACGATCGAAGAGTTGGTGACAGAATTACCGGCTTCAGTCAATTACCTCATGGAAAAGGGGATAAAGTGCATTGCCTGCGGAGAGCCGATTTGGGGAACCCTCAATGACGCAGCGAAAGAAAAAGGTTTTTTGGAAGACGAGATAACCGGTTTCGTGTCGGACCTTAACCGCATGGCAGAGGAATTGAAACCGTAGCTGGAACTCTTAGCGGATCATTCCCTGAAACGTTCTGCCGTTGCGGTAGCAGGCTTCGTTATTGAAGATGACGTAAGTATCTTTCACCCCTTGCGGTAGCGAAGCGATCTTCTCGCACAACTGCCGCAGCTCCTGATCCGAGAAATTGTAACGGTACATCGTGGGCTCTCCGAACCCATGCAGCCTGAGATAGGCACTGCCCGGCTTACCGAAGACAAGCGGTTCATTCCTGAAAGGATCCACACAGTGTACCAGACCGGTCTCTGTGCATACCCTCTCGATGAGTCGTGGATCATCGTACCATGTTCCTCTCGGTTCCCAGACCGCCGTTATTTGGGACATGTCTATCCTGCTGATGAACCGCCGCATGTTCTCCATGTTGCCGGGGGTTGGTTTGAAGCTTGCGGGTGACTGGAAGAGTATATACCGGGCATTCAGTGCGGAACACAAGTCTCGAATGATCCCGAAGGCGTCAAGCGACTGATTCTTCTGAAAGCGGTGGAGATGGGTGATCCCTTTGAATGCCTTGACTGTAAACTGGAAATCCGGTTTGACCGCGTCCACTTCTTTTCGTCATTTCTCGGCCGTAGTCAGGCCGGGAAGTCTGTGGAAAGTGGAGTTGATCTCCACGGCGTCGAAGAATGCCGCATAAGCCTGAAGTTTTGACGATTACTCGCCGCCAGGTTCATCTGCGAAATCCCGCTCGCTCAGGTAACTCCAGCCGCAGCAGCCCGTGTGAATCTTCGCCGGCAATTTTCGTGTTTCCTGAAGCGTATAAAGCAGGAGTCACGGGAGGAGCACCGCTTCCTCCGTGACTCCTCAAACTCCATTTTTCCGGATAATGAACGGCTCATTGATGCCTTCGATGGCTTTGAGCCAGCAGCTATCAGCCTGGAACCGCTACTTCACCGTGAACGTGACTTCCTTCAGAACATCACCCGATTGAGTGGACACGGTGACAGTCCATTCTCCTGCGGCGCTCATTGTCTTGTATGCCCACGTGCGCCAGGAATTGCTGCCGATAAGTACCGTAGTGCTGTAAGTCAGATCCGCGTGTTTCCACGTGATCATAATCGAGTCGCCCGACGCGCCCGTCACTCTCATCCACGCATAGACTTTTTCGTTGAGCGAAAATGTGGAGTCCTCTCCGGTAATTTCCCTGTCCTGCACGGCCGTGCCAAGCTTCAGCTGCGCTACTTCTGGTTTTGCCTCCGCTTTCGGTTTCATCTCCTGAGCCTTGACCGCGGCAGACAAAAGGAGAACAACGCTGACGAGAGCCGCTGAAATTGATAGGACCTTCTTCATGGTAGAATGCTCCTTTCTTTTATGTTACGATATCCGCGGGGGTTTCCACTCCCCCCGTTGGTCAGATGTTAAACAATCCGCATTTAAATCTCAACCTGATCCGTTGCGTTACGTCCCGAGTTCTTATTTCTGATTTCCAGTTTCTTGCCTCTATATTTCACGCCTTGTGTTCTTTGACGAACGTCCCCTTTTCGAGCTCCTCGAACGCCGTGCGCAGCTCTCCCTCGTGGTTCATCACGATCGGACCGTACCAGGCAATCGGCTCGCCGATCGGCTTCCCCGAGAAAAGAAGAAATCTTACCGGCTCATCGGCGGTGCTCACTTCCACGGCCTCTCCGTCGTCGAACAGCAGAAGGCTCTCGTTGTCTATGATCTGATTGCTGACCGATGTCGAGCCGTTCGATCCTTCGACTTCGTATGAGAACAAGTCTTTCTCGCGTGTGAAATATCCCTTCCCGTCGATGACGTACGCGATAACCTTGTGGCCTTTAGTCGTCGGGAGGTCGAACTTCGCGTTTGCCGGGAGAGTGACGTCAAGGTATTGCGGAGTAATCACGATGTCGGTTACCGGGCCTTTGACGCCTTCGACTTCGCCGGCGACGACCTTTATCTTCGTGCCGTTTTCTCTCGTTACGACCGGGAACGCGCCGCTCTTCACTTCCTGGTATCGCGGATCCATCATCTTATGTGACTTCGGGAGATTTGCCCAGAGCTGGAATCCATACATCCCACCGCTGTTGTCTCCCTTCGGCATTTCCTGGTGTATGATCCCGCTGCCTGCAGTCATCCACTGCACGTCGCCTGCGTTTATCACGCCCTTGTTTCCCATGCTGTCTCCGTGTTCGACGTCGCCCTTGAGCACATAGGTGATCGTCTCGATTCCCCTGTGCGGGTGCCAGGGAAAGCCTTTCAGATAGTGCTCGGGATTGTTCGCCCTGAAATCATCGAGTAA
>JAJYOS010000199.1 GCA_021796055.1 Bacteroidota bacterium | reverse complement strand
GTTGCAATTGATTTTACGATAGTTGACAGCGAACAGCCTGTCGACAAAGATGCGAATGATCCGTTGGTGAAATACTTGAAGGACGAGTTCGGTGCCGAGCCGCTTGAGTAAAGAAAATCGTCTCTTACTTGGCGCGTTCTTCATAGTACTAATCGGCCTTGGTAGTGCGCCAACCGCGCACGCTCAGGGACTGACGCTCGCCAAGTACGCCAACGATTTCCTCTCGATAGGCGTCGGGGGAAGGGCGCTTGGGATGGGAAGCGCGTACACCTCTGTGGCGAATGACGTCACTGCGGGTTACTGGAACCCGGCGGGACTTGCCCGCATAAAATATCCTGAAATCATGCTAATGCACGATCAGCGCTACGCCAACGCTGTCAGCTTCAATTACGGCGCGGGGGCGATATCGCTTTCCAAGAACGAGACTGTCGGTTTGAGTCTCATCGTCCTTAACGTCAGCGGCATCCCGAACACGCAGCTGGCAGGCATAGACGCGAACGGCAATCCCATACCGTTGGGCTCGGACTATCCGAGTAACCTGAGCAGGCTCGATTACTCCAAGATAACTTTCTTCAGCGCGACAGACGTCGCCCTTATCGGAAGCTTCGCGCGGCGCGTGACGGATAATTTTTCTTACGGCGCGAACATCAAGTTTATAAGAAGAAATATAGGTTCTACTTACGGAACCGGTATCGGTTTCGATATCGGAGCGCTCTACAGTCCTTTCAGTCGCTTCAATCTCGGCGCAGACCTTCAGAACGCCACGACCACTATCGTGGCCTGGACCGACGGGACCACCGAAGTTGCACCGCCGACGCTCGCCACGGGCGCGAGTTATGGACTCGATATAGGACCGGTACAGGTAATGCCCGCCCTCGATCTGATCTTCAATGCCGACAACCTCGGAGCTTCGTCGACTGTTCATCTCGGCCCGTTCAGCGCGGACGTCCGCATGGGAGCGGAGATCAGTTATAAGAATGTCATCGCGATAAGGGCAGGCTATAATGAAGTGAAGCAGTTCACCGTTGGCGCAGGAATCCACCTCCCGAAACTGGAGATAGACTATTCTTTCGCCCGTTTCGCCTACGCCGGAGCTCTTGGTGACACGCACAGGATATCCCTGGAACTTGTCCTCGATAACAGCAAGTAGGCTTTCCTCACTCCTCCTGGCTCTCGCCTGCCTCACGCTGGCATCCTGCTCAGCAAACTACAAGAAACTCACCTTCGATTCCGCCGAACGGCGTGATTATCTTTTGCGCCTTGATTCATTCAGGGAGAGGAAGGACTCGTATTTCAAATCCGATCCGTCGTCGCCTCTGACAATTCAGCAGAGAAGCGCGTTCAAGCATCTGAATTACTATCCTCCCAATTTCAGCCTGATCTTTCGCGTGAAGCTGATTAGAGAGAGGAAGCCGGAACATGTCGGCATACAAGCGACCGGGGGTGAAACGCGTCCCGCGATAAAGTACGGGAGATTCGAGTTTGAAATCGACGGCAGGAAGCTGACACTCCACGTCTATAAGATGATCGGTGATGGAGGGAACGACCTTTTTCTCCCATTCACTGACGAGACTTGCGGAAACACCTCCTACGCTGGAGGAAGGTATATCGATCTGCGGGAGAATGATACAGGGGAGTATACGTTGGATTTCAACTATGCCTACAATCCTTACTGCGCTTACAATCACGATTTCAGCTGTCCCATAGTACCGGCAGAGAATCACCTTGATGTGAAGATTGACGCGGGGGAAATGAAGCATTAGATTAGTGCAATGCCTCAGGGAGCTGGCACGATTCAAATCATAGTGAAGATAGACGCCTGAATATGGCATAGACTCCGTCAGTAAACTGCGATGCCATTTGTCTCGCCGTCGTGGCACGCATAGCATGGTTGCCTATGGGATCCATTCAGTGCTCCTATGTAACAAAAGATTGCAGAATGCGAAGAGTAGGATTAGATTAAAGCACATGCGAATAAGCCTCAGAAATAGCCTCTACTTCGTCGCAGCCGGGTCGATTGCAGCAGCCTTACTGGTCTTTGACTGGATCAGAATATCGATCGGCCTGGAGGATCCCGTTCTTAATAGCATTAGAAGCCTCTTCACAATCGGCTCGTTTTTCTTCCTTTATGCCGCGCTTAGGAATTTCAGGACAAAGACCTCCGCGAAACCGCTTGAAATTCTCCGAAAGCTTGTAGGCTACGGGTTTTTCTCCGCGGCCATAATATCAGCCTGGGGCATTCTCCTCGAAGGCAAAGGCACCTCCGCCGGAAAGTTCGTCCCGTCAAACGTAATGCAGCTCATCGCCACTACCGCTTTCGCGTATGGCATAGGCGCGTTCGTATTCATCCTTTTGATGACGGTAAGCGATATTATTTACATAAAGCCTGAGAGGAAGGTGAGGAGGCGATTCGAAGTCTTCTTAGGCTTCACGGTCGCCGCTTCGCTGCTCAGCGTTTTCGGCGGTTCGCCGTTCCTCTCCACGGTAAGGGAAATCGCGTTCGTGGTTGCAGTCTTCATTGCCGTGCTTCACATCGTCAGCATGAACTGGATAGTCTTCCTGACAAGGAAGGACAAATATAAATCCCTGGTTCACTCCCTGGTGCTGATCGTCCTTTTCGGCTACTCGTATGCTTCGATAGGTCCGGCAAACCTGGCGGGAGGGGTGCTCGGCTTCTACAGCCCGCCCATGAGTGAGTTCGCGAAGATAGTCTTCCTCTTCCTGACGATTTACTTCTCCTTCGCATTCATCATAACGATATTTCACATACCGACGAGCGGGGTATTCGAAAAGAAGAAGAGAGAGCTGGACTCGTATCAGAATCTCAGCAAAGTCATCACGAACGTGATGGACACAACGGAGGTACTCAATAATACCGTTGCCGTGGTCGGCGCCGTCACTCAGGCGAACAAAGTGTGGATTGAGCTCAGGTACGAAGGGGACGGAAGTTCGCCGGATGAGTACAGGATTTCGGCCACACACAGGACGAGCCAATACGAACTATCTGCATTTGACTTCGACGAAGTGCGCAAAGAAGTCAGGGTGAACAAGCGTGTGATCATACATGATATTGAGGAGTTCGGCAAATTTGGATTGAAGAATTTCCCGTCCAGATCGCTGCTGGCGGTTCCTCTTATCGCGCACGAAGAGTTCATCGGGATGCTTTACGCGGCTCACGAGATGCCCTACGCGTTCGACGAGGAGGAGATTTCCACCGTGAGCGCGTTCGCGGACACCGCCGCCGTCGCGATTCAGAATTCTCTTCTCTTCTCGAAGTCGCTTGAGAACGAGCGACTGCAGCACGAGCTGCGGATTGCGCATGAGATGCAGCTGAAGCTCTTGCCGACGAGCCTGCCAAGCTCTGACAAGTTCGAGACCGATTTTCTTTCGTTCCCTGCATTCGAAGTAGGCGGTGACTATATTGACTGCTCGCAGATCGACCCGAACCGATATGCTTTCGTCGTCGGAGACGTTTCCGGAAAGGGAACATCCGCGGCTTTCTACATGGCTTATATGAAGGGCGTGTTCCAATCGCTCTCGGCTTCCGGGAAATCGCCGTCGGAGTTCATGATGGCCGCAAACGAGGCTGTCGGGAACACACTGCAGAAGAATTTTTTTATTACATTGATCTACGCGATGCTGAACGGCGAAACCGGAGAGCTCTCCGTCGTGAGGGCCGGTCATACGCCCGGTGTTTTGATAAGTTTAAATGGCGAGTCCGGTGAAAAGATTTGCAGGCTAATCAGGCCGACCGGAGTCGGGCTCGGGCTGGAACCGTCGGCGGATTTCGGCAGGCATCTTGGCGAAGAGAAGTATGAGTTGAAAGCTGGCGATACAATTGTGCTTTACACCGACGGAATTACCGATCAGCGTGATCCCGCCGGTAAGGAGTTTGGAGAGGAGCGGTTCTACGCGCTGTTGAAGGAGTTGAGCGCAGGATCCGCGACTGAAATCAAGGGAGGCATTATCCGCGCCCTGGCTGAATTTTCGCAGGGAACGGACGCGGTCGATGACACGACCGTGCTGATATTAAAGTGGAGATAATTTTGAGTTGCGTTCGATTGGACCTTGTTTTCAGCCGGGATGCCGACGGACGGGAAAATTCTAGCAAAGGTGGAGGAAGTAATGAATGAGTTTAAGGTGCTGACTCGAGAATCGGGCAACGCGGTTGTCATGGAGCTCCAAGGCTTCCTTGACGCCCATACCGCGCCCGATCTTGAAAAGACATTTTCTGAACTCATGTCCAAAGGCAAATACAATATCGTGGTCAACTTCGACGCTTTGAATTATATATCGAGCGCCGGTCTCGGCGTCTTCATGGCCTATATCGACGAGGTGCGAAACAATCACGGCGACATTAAGCTCGCCAATATGCAGCAAAAAGTCTTCAACGTCTTCGATCTTCTCGGCTTTCCATATCTATATGAGATATATAAAGACCAGGAAGAAGCACTGAAGAAGTTCAACAGCCGCTAACCGTTTCGTCACAAGCGCAGCGAACGAAGGTGAAAAGTTCCGAAAAAATAGAAGCCAAGAGAGTTTTTAAGAGCACCACAAATGCCCTTGCCGAAGTGCGGGAATTTGTCGATGAACTGGCCGCGCGGTTCGGCTTCGGCGATAAAGAGGTCTCGGAGATCACGCTCGCGGTCGATGAGGCGTGCACCAACGTGATCAAGCATGCTTACAAAGGGAAACCCGACGCTGAGTTTGAAGTCAGGGTGCTTGCCACAGGCAGGGAATTTCAGATAGTCGTCCGCGATTGGGGCGCGAGCTTCAAACCGGATGAAGTCCCCGTCCCCAATATCCGGGACAAATACAGGAAGCATAAGGCGGGCGGCCTCGGCATCTTCCTGATGAAGAAGCTCATGGACACAGTCGAATATCAGGACAGGGACACTTCCAACGAGGTGAGGCTTGTCCGGTACCTGAGAAATGAGCAAAAGTCCTAAATCGCCCGCCGGACGGCGGCCGAAAAAAAGCGGCAGCGACAGAATAGTCGAACTCACGTCGCTAATCGAAACCGCGAAGATTCTAAATTCATCTCTCGACTATAAGTTCATCATCAATCATATCATGCTGGCCTCAATGGGGAAGCTGGCTGTTTCCAAGACCGCTGCCGTAGTTCGCCTTCCGGACGTTTCTTCCGGTAAGGAAGAGTTTCTAAGGATCGGCAAAGGGATTGTCCTGGAAGATGAAACGATTTCAAGACTGTTCACTCTCGACATGGAAGGATCGGTCGCGGTTTCGGAGATGCGGAACGGCGCCGGTGGAGACCTTGCCGTCGCCGGTGCGGTGAGACTCTTTGCTATCCGCACGTCTCACCGACTCTTAGGTTATCTCTTCATTGGCAAGAAACTCGTAGGGACCGAACTTCTCTCGAGCGAGATAGAGTTCGTTTCGACCCTCTGCAACATCGCCGCGGCTGCTATCGAGAACGCAATTGTGTTTCAGCAGTACAAGGAGTCTAACTCCGAGCTTCAAAGGCGCGTCCAGGAACTCCAAACTCTGTTCGAGCTGAGCAAGGAATTCAATCTGCTTACCGACGAAGTGAGGGCGATAAGAACTCTCGAGTTCGCGGTCATGGGTCAGACCGGCGCCAGGAAATACGCAATCTGTTTGGTCCAAAATTCGAAAGGGAGAATAGTCGTCAACAAGATCCCCGGTCTCGAAGAAGCTGACCTAAGCACGATGTGCTCCCACGAGGCGCCGGTGAGACTGGTAGAATTGGTGGGGAAGAACGCGTCGGCAGCCAGGCTGATTGAGCTCGGAGCCGAGGTCGTCATCCCGTTCAAACTTCAGGGAAAAACGGATGGGATTCTCGTGCTGGGTGAGAGGCTGTCGCACGCGAAATACACCGACGCCGAGATGAGCTTCATCTCGTCGCTCTGCAATCTTGCGGCAATGGCTATAGATAACGCAAGACTTTTCGAGGAGTCGCTTGCCAAGCAACGCCTCGAGGAAGAACTCAATCTTGCTCATTCTATTCAGGAGAAACTTCTCCCGAGAGAGAATCCCAGGTTTGCCGGCTGCACCGTCGGAACGTTCCATATCCCAACCAAGCAGGTGGGAGGCGACTATTTCGATGTGATGAAGCTGAGTGATAGATTGATCTGTGTGGCGATCGCCGATGTATCGGGGAAAGGTTTTCCTGCCGCCCTTTTGATGGCAAATCTTCAGTCGGCTTTCAGGGCGCTCATGGCAACCGAGCTGAAACTCAATCAAATCGTCGGACGTTTAAACAATATAGTCTACGAGAACACCGATTTTGACAGGTTTATAACGTTCTTCATCGCTGTCTATGATTCCGTCGAGAGGCGGCTTACTTACATAAATGCCGGACATAACTATCCGTTTCTGCTGAAGGAGAATGGGAGTGTCCTAAGGCTCGAGGCCGGCGGTTTGATGCTTGGCGTGGTCCCAAACGTCAGTTATGAAGTTGGAACCGAAGAAATCGCGCCCGAAAACATCTTATACATGTTTACCGATGGTGTCAATGAGGCCCTAAACGAAAATGGCGACCAGTTTTCAGAGGAACGGATCGAGGATCTATTAAGGTTAAATGCAGGCCTAGACCCAGATGAAATTCTGGAAACTGTCAGGAAAGATGTCGCGTTGTTCGTTGGACAGGCGCCTCAAAGCGACGACATAACCCAATTATGCGTGAAATTCCACGGAATTTAGAGCTTCTAATTAAATAATCATTCTAATTTCATTTTGAACCATTATATTGAATACGGCGAATGTTTCCGACTTCTCTAGAGCTATTCTTGTCGAATCAGTAGATTACCGGGCAGTCTTCAAGAAAAGAGAGGAGATTCATTTGAACAATATCGCGGGTTTCGCACACTTGTCCGGGGGGCAGCAGAAGGAACCGATCTAGATGGACAAGGAGACACAGTTTAAGAAGTTTTTTCAGTTCACAAGTCTTGTAACCGATGTCTTCCCGCAACGTGGCGGACGGATTCTTGACGTTACGGTCAGGAATCTTCTCGGTAATATCCTGGTCTATAAGGCTGTCGAAAAGCAGGCGAGAAAGCAGTTCGGAAGGGCGAAGAAAATCGAAGCTGTACTCGTCGCCTCCGACATTAATATCGGTGATGCTATCATTGCGCAGGGCGCCATCACCGCGCTGAGAGAGATTCTCCCTGACGCACGGTTGGACTGTGTAATAAAAAAATCAGCCAAAGACCTTATCGAAGGCAATCCGAAGATTTCAAATCTCTACCCGGTTTACGAGGGCGCACCCTATCCGAAGGATAGCGACATCGAGAGACTTGCAGAGATCGCTGAGTCTTATGAATATGATCTCGTAATCAACTTCAGCCCGATGTTGGATGACAGGATCTTCGGGAAGAAGAACGTAGTAAACTATGCCATGATGGCCGCGAAACTTGTCAGGAATGAAGGGAAGCGGGGAGAAGTAATCAATAACGTCGTTTACAGGTCTTACGATTTTATCCGGGATGTATTCCGCGACCGACTCAAGGAAGGAACTTCCGCAGAGTTTAAGGGCGCTGATTTGTACCTGTCCGACGAAGCTATCGACGCTGCGAGGAATTTCCTCGAGAGTAATGACATCTCGACCGACAACCCGATCGTATTATTCAATCCGGATGCCTCGGCAAAATTTACAAGGATGCCTTTCGATTTCCAGCTCAGCGTCCTGAGGAAGCTCTCCGGGATGAACTGCTCGATTTTGCTTGGCGCCGGTCATGTCGAGAAGCTCATAGAACATGAGCTCCTCTTTTCACTTTCGCCTGAACACCGGAAGAAGATTACCGTAATCCCACCATCGACCCCACTTGATGTCTATACTGCTCTCGTGGATTTGTCCGACGTTTTTATAAGCGGCGATACCGGCCCGCTTCATCTTGCTGCCGCCCGCAAGTACTCAAGACGAACCGGAAAGAGTCTTAGGAACAAAACTGCTGTGTTGTCTGTATTCGGAGGCACGCCGTTTCATATCTACGGGTATGATTCGTCGGCCCCAGGCTTCTTCGCCGCCAACCAGGACGCGCCGTCGAGGTCCTTCGTCGCGAAGAGTCAGTGCAGGAATATTACCTGCATCAACAAGATGGCTAAGACATGTAAGGAAGTTCGCTGCTTCCGCAACCTCGACCCGTCTGACGTCGCTCTTGAAGCTTTAAGGCATTTAGAGTCCGCAGGCAAGATCATCAGCAACGCGCGGATGCGGATTCTTGTCAAGTAAAGGCCTATATTGATTTAAACAATCAAAAAGGTGCGATGGATACAGTTTTGTTCCTGCTTATCACGTATGTCATGGGTTTTCTTACAGCGATTCCCATCGGCGCTACACAGATTGAAATTGCCAAGCGATCTCTGAACAGCCATTTGCGCGCCGCTTACATGGTCGCGCTCGGATCTGTGAGCTCGGATTTCATGTACGGCAGTGTAGCGCTCTTTGGTGTCGCGCCATTTCTGAAGAGCCCGACTGTAGTCGCAATTTTTGGAATTGTTGCTACCGTCATACTCTGGCTCCTTGCTTTCTTCACATTCCGCGACGGCAAGAAGGCGAATATGCTCGAGTTGACTCACCCTACCTTGAAGAGCAAGAGGCTTTCATACGTCACCGGTTTTTCGTTGGCGGTGACGAACCCGATGATGATCGTTTGGTGGCTGATCGGCGTGAGAATAATCAAGGACCTCGGCCTTGTCACGGACTTTGACACTCATATTTCGCTTCTGTTCCTGGCTGCCGGAACTATCGGGCTTGCATCTTACCTCATCACACTCGCGAATACCCTCCACTGGGCAAAGAGATTCATTTCGAATGAAATGATGAAGAAGGTCAACTATGCGCTGGGGGTTGTGCTGATTCTCCTATCGCTTTATTTTCTGGGCACTTCTTTAAGAGTCCTCGTGCACCTGTAATCCGGCCTGGCATATCCTCTCCGGATTGCCCTTGTCTGTACCCCCCAATTCCTCCCCGGCGTAGTCAATTCCAAAAGCACGCGATTCCTGAAACAATCTGGACCTGTGCCCCCAACTTTTTCATGGCATTAGGAGTCCAAACCAATGAAAACGCCCAGAGACGAAAAAAAAGAGGAACAATTGCCGTATTCAATATAATGGTTCAAAATGAAATTAGAATGATTATTTAATTAGAAGCTCTAAATTCCGTGGAATTTCACGCATAATTGGGTTATGTCGTCGCTTTGAGGCGCCTGTCCAACG
>JAJYOS010000198.1 GCA_021796055.1 Bacteroidota bacterium | reverse complement strand
GAAATGTACAGTCATTTTTTCCGTCAGTCTTGATCTTTTATTTGGTTCTTTCTTTTCTATCAAGAGAAAAGAAAGAACGCTGAAGCCTTCCATGATTGAGTCACAAGTTTCAAAGTCCTTTGCGCTTCCGCAGGTGAATCAATCAGCTTACATAAAAATCGAGGTGATTTCCGAGGTGCTGTGGCATTAGTGCTTTTCATCGGCGACCACATTTTCCTACAGTCTTGAACTTTCCTTAACATTTCACAGAGGCACACGGAGTATCACAGAGTTCCACGGAGAGTTGTCTCTTTTCCGAGTGTCAGTCGCTTTTGTTTTCTCAGCATATCTCCCTTAGGGCCCCGTGAAGCGCGTTTCACTCCAGCAGGAGTGGGAAAGAATGTTCGTGCCGATCTCCGGCGACGAATCGTCGAGAAGATTGATCGGAACGGGTTTGTCATAAGTTAATCCTAATCCGTAGGATATTTCCCGCGCGGCGGAATTAAAGTCGGCAATTAAGCATTCACAGCTTATACCGAACCCCTATGGCGCCGTCGAAGTCGAGGTCGAATACCCGGCTCACTGGAAGGAGCGGACCCGTTTCAACGAAGAACTCGAACGGGAATGCTTTCGGCGTTATGCTCACGCCGAAGATCGCGCGCCCTCCTACCTGGAATGAATTGTCCTCGCTGGCACCAAAGCTTTCCTTCCTCGGCTCATTTGTATAGAACGCGTTAATCCCCTTCGCGAAGGCTATAGCGAGTCCGGGCCCCCAGTATTCGGTGAACAAATTTGATTTGAAGGCGTGGAACTCCCAGATGTAGTCCACCTGAAGTCTCGGTGAGCCGAAATAATCCGGCCCGAAACCGATATCGAATGCCCGCGAGATCCCGAACGGTATTCGCATCGTTACGCCAGATGGATCTCCGAAGACGCCGCCAACGCTTACTACTCTCTGGTGAAAAGGCTGAGCTTGCAATTTACTGTTTCCGAGCAGAAGGGCTGCCAGGAGGACCACTATCGATCCGGCCAAAGGTACTTTAGATGGGATTGTCATATCCACTACTAAACCCAATATGTGAACTAAAGTTCCATCTTATCGATACAAAACTTTAGCATCGCTCAATCGCGACTAACCTCGACGATGAATATCCTCTCCAGGTGAGCAACTAGTCTTCGGCTATGTGAAGCTTTTTTGTTTCGCATCCCGCCCTGATTTAAATTCATTAGTCTTCAATCACCCGGTAAAATCTTGCCGGGCATTAGTGTTGCAAATCGGATCGGCGCTGAAGTGTCAGGCACGTGTACCACAGAGGCGTGTCACGATGTCGCTCGCCGCATTCCGGCGCATTTATAAATTTCATCGAAAGAATAACCCATGCGGAAGATTTTCCTCCTTGCCCAGTTCCTCGTGTTATCCTTACTCCTCAGCTCCTGCTCGACGCTACTTTTCTGGCAGCGACCTCAATATATAAAAGCGAACGGCACCCAGTTGGAATACAAAGGGAGGCCGTATTATTTCACAGGCACAAATTTATGGTACGGGTGCTATCTCGGATCCAAAGGGCCAGGAGGCGACAGGGCGAGGCTGAGAAAGGAGCTCGACAGGCTGAAGTCCATGGGCGTCACAAACCTCAGAATACTGGGCGGGTCAAACTTATCTTATCTGACTAATTCACTCAAGCCGGCAATACAGACAAAACCGGGCGTCTTTAACGAGCAGCTCCTCGACGGCCTCGACTACTTACTTAGTGAAATGCACAAGCGTGGAATGCACGCCGTCATTTTCCTGACGAATTACTGGCAGTGGTCGGGCGGGATGGCGCAGTACAATGATTGGGCAAACGGCGGGGGAGGGGTCAGACCGAGCGTTTCTGGATACCCCGCGTTCATGAATTACGCGGCCTCTTTCTATGGAAACAAAAAGGCGGAGACTCTCTTTTACAACTACGTCTATGATCTCCTTAACAGGAAGAACAAATACGACGGATTCTACTACCGCGACGATCCCACTATCATGGCTTGGGAACTGGCAAACGAGCCGCGCCCCGGCATAAATGCCGACCACATTGATAGATGGTATCACTGGATAGATTCAACGGCACATTATATTCACATCCTCGACCCCAACCATCTGGTCACAACCGGAAGCGAGGGGACCATAGGGACTCTGCAGGACAGCACTTATTTCTTGAAAGGCTTCAGGACGAAGTACATAAATTACCTCACATTCCATCTCTGGCCGAAAAACTGGGGATGGTTTAACGCCAAGGATATTTCAGGGACATACGATTCCACGGTTTATAAAGCGCTCAATTACATCGGCCTGCAGATTCATCTGTCGCGCGAGCTGAACAAGCCTATCGTCATGGAGGAGTTCGGGCTTCCGCGTGATAGTGAGGCTTACGATCCCGGCACGCCGACTACGGCACGAGACAGATACTTCAAGACTATTCTCGGTGCAGTCTATGACAGTGCGGCCGCGGGCGCGCCGATTGTCGGATCCAATTTCTGGGCTTGGGGAGGCGAAGGGCGTCCCCAACACGCGGACCATGTGTGGCGACCCGGGGATCCGTACATGGGAGATCCGCCGCAGGAGCCGCAGGGTTTGAATTCAGTTTACAACACGGATACATCCACCATCGCGGTATTGAAGCAAAGTGCCGCCGAGATGACCGGGCTGGATAAGAGTGAGAAACTTGTGAAGAGAGAAGCGATCGCGGAATCGTCAAGGCAGGGAAGTTAGCCCGCCACCGCTTTCGCAGTCATGACCGCTACCCGCGCGGAAGGGAGCGATGAAGTGGCGTTCACCTTCACGCGAATGAGAACCGATGTCCGCATGTTTGTGTTTGATATTTAGAAAGCGCGGAGGATATATGGAAGAGAAGATAAAGAAAGAAGATGCCGATTGGAAAAAGGAATTGACGCCGGAAGAGTACCACGTCACGAGGGAAAAAGGGACTGAGCGCGCGTTCACCGGAAAATACTGGGACTTCCATGGGGATGGAATATACCGCTGCGTTTGCTGCGGGAGCGAGCTCTTCGATTCCGAGACAAAGTACGAATCGGGGTCGGGCTGGCCAAGCTTCTTTACCCCTGTCGATGGTTCGAAAATTGAAGAGGATAGGGATGCTTCTTTCGGGATGGTCAGGACCGAAGTTAAGTGCGGCAAGTGCGGGGCTCACCTCGGACACCTTTTCGATGATGGACCGAAACCAACCGGACTCAGATATTGTATAAATTCTGCCGCCTTGAAGTTTGACGAGAGGAAATAGCCGAAGTCGCCGTCTGAATTCTCGACCGCGCGTGTCCGCATCTCTTCAGGCCAAGAAGCTTGGATACGTCAGCAAGCGGATAGCCTTATTGTTCTCGGGAATTTAAGGAGAGTATCTTTTTTCTTGAGAGCCGAAGTTCTTACGCGTATTCGACTTTAGAGCCGCTGCCTGTCCTCGCGATGAAGACGTAACCTCCCTCGAAGCCGCGCTGTTTGTACTTTTCGGCAATTTCGACGGCGAGCGCCTCTTCACGGTCCGCGTCAACCAGACAGATTGCGCTTCCGCCAAAGCCTGCCCCGGTCATCCTCGCGCCATATACTCCCTCGCATTGTTCCGCGATCTCAACGAAAGCGTCGAGCTCGGGCGAGCTGACTTCGAAGTTAGAGCGGAGGCTGAGGTGGGATTCGAGCATTAGCTTTCCAACCATTTCGAGGTCGTCGTTTTCCAGCGCGGAAAAAGTCTGAAGCGCTCGCTGGTTTTCCGTAACTACATGAATGGAACGCGCGTAAAGTGTCGGGTCAAAGTCGTCCTTAAGTTCCTTCAGCTCTTCGATGCAGACATCCCTCAAGGATGTGATCTCGCGGTTGAGTTTCTCGGCCAGGCCGATCACCGCGATCTGGCATTGCTGGCGGCGTTTGTTGTACTCCGTTGTCGCGAGGGCTCGCTTCACGCCTGTAACGCAGACGAGGAATGAGCATCTGTCGGAGATCGGGACGTGCTTGAATTCGAGTGAACGGGCGTCAACGAGGAGCGCGTTGTTCTCACGCGCGAATTTCGCGACGAATGGATCCATGATGCCCGATTGTACTCCCACGAATTCGTTCTCGATTCGCTGGGCGAGGATCGGCACATCAATGTCTTTCAGTCGTATATCGTGGAGTCTCGATACCGCTTCTATGATGGAGACCACGTATGCTGCCGAGGAGCTTAACCCGCTTCCTCTCGGTACGGTGCTACCGATGGCAAAATTCACCCCTTTGACGGGCTTTATGTCGCTCAAAAGCGAACATGCGCCTTTGATATAATTGACCCAAAAGTTTGAGTGCTCGAACTTGCCAGGTTGAATTTCGAATGAAGTCTTTTTGCTGAGTTCCTTGGAGTACGCGATGAAGAGTTCTCCCCCCCTTCGCCCCGCGGCGGTGTAGGTCCTGCGGTCGATCGCGATGGGAAGAACAAATCCTCCATTGTAATCGGTGTGTTCGCCGATCAGGTTTATCCTTCCAGGAGCGCTCGTCACTATATCGGGAGACTTGCCGAATTCCTCCCGGTACAATTTGACGAGCTCTTTTCTTATGTCCTGTTCCGAAGTAGCTTCAGGCACGACCCTCTCACTTGGATACTTCGTGAATCTGTTCTTTTGTCTGATTTGATTGCGCAACTTTATTACTACTCTCGATTTATGAAATCCCCGGGAAAACCCCGGTCATTTACTTAATCCCTCAATATCATTTTTCTCAATATACAATATATTCCGACATTATAAAGAGATTGTACGCTGCCCTCTCGATATGGTACAGCATTTTACCTTGACTTATCGAGCTACGCTTGCAAAAGAAGTTTGAGTTAAAAGGTGTTGAACCGCAGGCAAAACAGATTTTCAGAATTCGTCCTCGCTAGCCTCCTCGACACGGACCAGTTCACCTCGTTTGAATTTAATAATTGCCGCCACATTTTCAAGCGATGGCATTAGACTTTCACCCCTGACGTGACGAACGGTAGCGCCTTGCCTCGCGGCCTCCTCGACGAGGTCGTAAATCACATCCGAAACTTCGACAAGCTGTCTGCCGCAGCAGACGCATACCTGCCGGTCTATGTGGGGCATCCCGCATTCCGGACATACCATTCCCTGAACGGAGTAATCTTCGGCAACGGCGAGGGTTTGCAGGTTGTACTCCTGAGCGGCTTCAAGGACCCTCGTGATCCCTTTTACGCCATAGCCTTCTTTTTCAATTTCAGTGCAAATCTTCCTGAGGAGCTTGCGCTCCTCTTCAACCTCGAAGTTCCTTTCGGCCTGGATTACTTTCGCGAGGACGTCCTTTTCCTTCTCGGTTATCTCCATCTCAGTCACCGCGATGATATTAGACTGGAGAGTGCGGTGCAAAAGCCTCGCGAGGTGATCGCCGATAGGCTTGCGGGCTCCGATAACGAGTTTATCAAAATGCCGGCGCGCGGAGTGGGTCCTGAGCGCTTCCGCCGTCGAGGAGAGGTGGTAGCGCGTCTCTTCTTCCCTCCGCTGCATCAGATTCTTCTCCCGCTTCATGAAGGTTTCCATGAGCGGCTTCCTCTGTGGTTTGGTCTTTGTGGCGAAATCGTTGTGTTCGACTATTTCATTCATATATGCTTCGAAGAGTCTCGCGCGTCTCGAATCGACTAGAACAACGCCTATACGATAATGTTCTTCAAGCATGGCGAGCAGCGGTCTGAGATAGAAATTTGTGTCGAGAGTCAGGCTGGATTTCAGCGCAACCGGCAAGTGGTAGACCTGGTAGAAGTTTTCAACCGCGTTGGCGAATATCGCGATAGACTTGTAATGCGGGGCGAAATTCTCTGTGTTGACGAAATTCTGAATTTTCCTGAGACTATTCTCGGCAGTTTCGTAATATCTCCGGCTTACGTTCATGGCCTCGAGATCTTTACGCGCCTTCTTGATGATGTCCTTCGCTTCTATATTCCAGATATTCCTGTTGCGTTCGCTGCCGTCAGTATTGAGATAGAACGAGATTGCGAGTCCCTCACGCGCCGTATAGTTTAGTAATAGGTTTATTTCCTGATGGGTGATCATCTCCTCGTCTCCTCCCTGTTGACTATCATTAATCTAAGTCTGCGTTCAGCGGAAGTCAAGCAATGTGGGGCTTCGTTGTGACGCGACTTCCGGAAAGGAGGAAATTGTAAATGAAATACTCGGCGGAAGGGAAGATTGTTTCGAGCTTACACATTTGAGATTGGAAAAATTGGCTTGCAATCTTCGTTGGTTCCTTGCAATTTGCATGCTGACACACGTCTTCCTGAATACCCCCGAGTGCTGGAAGGTTTCAAAGCGCGTTTGGATCGATGTTTTTGAAGTTGAGCGTCTTCGGCATCTAAATTGACAATATTGAAGCGTGCGTACACCTGAAGAATCCAGGAGCATCCTGATAGCAGCGAGTGACCTGAGGGTAGCCGGACTGATTGAGCAATACTTGAATCAAATCGGTTTTCGGGTTCATTGCGAGTACAATCTGGATGCGGCATTGGAACGTCTGATCAAGGCGCGCGTGGATCTTTTGATTGTTGACGGTGAAATGCCCGAAAAAGTGCTGGGAAATTTCGTTGAGGCAGCCGCTAAAGTGAAACCTGGCGTCCCTATGATTGCAGTCGGAATCTCCGAGCGTGAAATGCAGAGCAAGTCGCTTTCTGCCTTCGTCTCGGCGTTCATTGAAAAACCTTTCAGCATTTCTGATATTTCGAATTCAATCAAGGAAACTCTAAACTAAAGTGAGGAGAAAATGGCGTTGAAGGTATCGAAGCTTGCGGACGGCGAGGTTGCGGTCATCGAGCCAAAAGGCGAGTTGATCGGTGGCGAGGAAACGGATGAACTCCGTTCCGAAGTCAGTAAATTATCCGCCGACGGTAACAAGAAGCTGGTTGTCGATCTTGGCAAGACCACTTATCTGAACAGCACCGCGATTGGTGTCTTGATCTGGGCGCATACGCATTACGCCAAGAACGGCGGAGAGGTAAAACTGGCGAACCTCAACAAGAACATAAAGAACATTTTCGTCGTAACGAAGCTAACGATGGTGTTCGACGTGCGCGACACGCAGATCGACGCGGTTGCGAGTTTCTCGAAAGAGAAAAAATAGTTTTGCTCAACTCAACATTATTAACAAAATCCTTCAAAAGGAGGCTTTACTGAAATGAAACAAGGCCTGTTTGCGACGGTTCTCATCATCGTCGCGTTTGCTATTGCTTACGTGGTCTACTCCTATTTCCTTCCCGGTTTCATCACCAAGGGCGGACCGCTTGTCATTCTCCTTATCATGCTCTCGTTGATGGTTTTCACATACGTGTTCGAGCGCATCTTCTCACTCCGTAAGGCGCAGGGAAAAGGATCCCTCACAAAGTTCCTCAAAGACGTTGAAGACAACCTCAATAACGGCGATATCAAGGCCGCGATCGATGTCTGCAACAGGCAGAGAGGCTCTATGGCTAACGTTATCCGCAACGGCCTGGAGAGATATCAGGAAGTTCTCAAAGACAGCCATGTACAAGCTGAGAAGTATATGTCGGAAGTTCAGCGCGCTATCGAAGAGGCTACGATGCTCGAGACGCCGCTTCTAGAGAAGAACCTCATCGTCCTTTCCACGATTTCTTCGATTGCCACTATGGTCGGTCTGCTGGGAACGGTTATTGGAATGATCCGCGCGTTCCAGGCTCTGGCCCACGCCGGCGCTCCGGACGCCATCCAGCTGTCAATCGGTATCTCGGAAGCTCTTATCAATACCGCGGGCGGTTTGATAGCGGCTATCACGGGAATCGTTGCGTACAACTTCTTTGTTAATAAAGTAGACGGTTTCACTTATATGATCGATGAAGCAACCGCCAGCATCATTGCGATATTGAATTCGAGAAACTTCGACAGTAAGTAACCGCTTTCAAGGAGCTTAGCAAATGCCTAGAATCAAGAAAAGACGGCTCAACATCAGGATCGACATGACCCCGATGGTGGACGTTGCTATGCTGCTTCTTACGTTCTTCATGATGACGACCCAGTTCAAACCGCCGCAGGCAGTACAGATAACGCTGCCATCGTCGGACAAGGGTCCGAAGCTGCCTGAAAGCGGAGTCCTTACTATCAGTATTGACAAAGCTGGACAGATATTCATGGGAGTCGATCAGCAGCAGATAATGAAGGCCCTCTTTGAGCCGATGTATCCGAACGGGATACAAGACAAAGACGGGAAAATTGTGCCAGTATGGCTGGTGCCGGCGGTCCCAGTGCAGCCAAAGGACCTCGCCAACCTGGTGGTCCAGGCACGTATCCAGAATATAAGGTTGATAACCGTCATCAAGGCTGATAAGGATGCCGACTACGGACCGGTCATGGACGTCATGAACGATCTTCAGAAGGCGCAAGTCTCGAGGTTCAACCTGCAAACTGAACTCCGCAGCGGCGGAGGCGGTAAGGAGGGCTAAAGATGGCTGATGTACAAGTAGCCGAACCTCATGGCAAGAAAAAGGGCGGACACAAGAAGAAAAGAAGGATTGCGATCCGCATCGACATGACGCCGATGGTGGACGTCGCGTTTCTTCTGTTGACGTTCTTCATGTTGACAACGGCATTCAATCGTCCCCAGGCGATGGAGATCAACCTCCCGCCGGGAGACACCAAGGTTGAAATTGCCGCGTCAAATCTGATGACGCTCTTGGTCGTGCCAGATGGATCAATTTACTGGACGATTGGAACGCAGCCGCCAAAACCGGTCGCGTGGGCAGATTTCCGCAAGTTGATTATCGATGAGAACAAGGCTAATCCGCGGCTCGTCACGCTTATAAAGGTTGACCGGAAAGCCAAATACCAGGACATGATCAACATACTTGACGAACTAAACCTCGACAACGTGACGCGCTTTAGTTTGGCACCAATGACGCCTCAAGATCAGGCCGCGTTAGCAAAGGTTGGCGCGAAATGAAAAGGAGGTTGAACTAATATGGCAAAGAAGAAAGTAGCACAAAGCACCGTTGCCCAGGGACAATACGGTGCCCCTCTTCTCAAGCGCCTGGCTCAGAAGTACACGGGAGTTGGTCTGGCTATCGCGATAGCCGTCCACTTCATCGGTGTCGGCGCTTACTGGGGAGCACAGTATTTGAACCGGGAAGACGAGAGCATGCCGACTGTCCGTGTTCTGACGTACAGTGAACTCGGGCCGCCCCCTTCGATCATGAATCAGCAGGCTCTTCC
>JAJYOS010000197.1 GCA_021796055.1 Bacteroidota bacterium | reverse complement strand
CGGCTGGCGGCTTTGACTCGAAAAATATAAACCCATTCCGCCGGAATATCAACGTTCCTCAATCGTTGAATGTTTGGTTGTCGAATTTTATTTTGTTCCCAGTTGAGTAACCGGCTCTATTCACCTGACAGGTCAAAAATCAAAAGGATCCTCAAATGGAAAAGATCAAATTCGGCACGGATGGATGGCGCGGCGTCATTGCGCAGGATTACACGTTCAGCAACGTTTCGAGAGTCGCTCTCGCAACGGGGAGATTCTACAAGAGACATAAAAATGCGAAGAACGGGATCCTGATCGGATATGACACCAGATTCCAGTCGGCCGAATTTGCGGAAAGGACCGCCCAGGTAATCGCAAGCACCGGCATGAAAGTCACGCTATCAGACGGCTACTGCCCGACCCCCGCACTCTCGCTGGCAATTCCGGAATTCAAGGCGGCGGCCGGAGTGGTCATCACTGCCAGTCACAACCCGGCAAGATACAACGGTTTCAAGCTGAAGGCCGACTTCGGCGGCCCCGAAGACGTCGAGATAGTGAGCAGGGTTGAAAGAGAAGCCAACAAGACTTCGGAGAGAGCCCTTGGCGTCGTCAAGAAAAGTTTTGAGGAGCTTGCAAAGAAGGGCCTGATAAAGAAGGCAAACCTCAGACAGATTTACATAGATGATCTGAAAAAAAAGATAGACGTAGCGGCAATCAAGAGTGCGAGGTTGAGGATCGCACATGACGCGATGTACGGGGCAGGTCAGGGAATTTTACAGCAGATCATAGAGGATGCCGTCGTTATCCATAACGAGTTCAACCCGTCGTTCGGCGGCGAGCACCCTGAACCGATCGCCGCTCACCTCGGCGGACTGATGAAATTTGTTCCTCAGGGAAATTACAGCGTCGGCCTTGCGACCGACGGTGACGCGGACAGGATCGGCGCCGTCGATGAGCACGGCAACTTCGTCGGACCGCAGGAGGTCTATGCACTTCTCCTGAAATATCTTTATGAGACCAAAGGCATGAGAGGCGAGGTCGTGAAAACGGTTTCCGTCGGCGAGATGCCGGATAAATTGGCGAAGATCTACGGACTTCCGCTAACCGAACTTCCGGTCGGATTCAAGCACGTCGCCTCGCTCATGGTCACGCGCGACGTACTTATCGGCGGCGAAGAGAGCGGCGGCGTCGGGTTAAAAGGCCACATCCCGGAGCGCGACGGACTCTTCCTCGGGTTGACACTTTGCGAAATGATGGTTAAGAGAGGACGCACCCTCGGCGAACTCGTCAAAGAACTCTTTGACCAGGTCGGACCGCACGTCTACAGGAGAATCGATGTTCGCACCACCGAGAAGTATAAGCAGAAAGTACTTGGCAAACTCAGGAAGGGACTGAAGGAAGTGGCCGGACACAAAGTCGATCATATTCTGAAGATCGATGGTTTCAAGTACTTCTTCACCGACGGGGGATGGATGCTCGTCCGTGCCTCAGGAACCGAGCCGTTGATCCGGTACTATTGCGAAGCCGACTCGAAGGAAAAAGTCGACAAGATTCTGGAAGCCATCACAAACATCTGAGGTCTTCACCGCAAAGGCCCCAGTGCCGTCTTGCGGCATACCGTATATTCATTTTCTGTAATAGTGAACGGGAGGCGCGAAGCAGATTTGGTAATGAAATCATTTCATCTCAGCGGCTTTGCGGTTAATCCCCCGGCCGGAAAACTATTTTCGCATCGCCTGTGTTCAGGATAGAAAAGCCTGGAGGTTATAATGTTCGAGACTTTCGACTTATTTATAAATCAGATGCGAAAAGAAATAACATCGATCGGTGCCGCGGAGCTCAGGACTCCGGGAGAGGTCGACGAAGCGATAAAATCCGAAGGGACCACACTTATTTTCGTCAACTCCACATGCGGATGTGCGGGAGGCATCGCGAGACCGGCGCTTTCCATAGCGCTGAAGGGCAAGAAACAACCGGACAGGGTAACGACCGTATTTGCCGGACAAGACAGGGAAGCCACCGAACGAGCACGGAGCTATTTCACGAACCAGCCTCCTTCGTCACCCTCGTTCGCGCTGATGAAAGAAGGCAGACTCCTGAAAATGATACATAGAAGCGACATCGAGGGAAGACCGCCGGAGGAAGTCGCAGGATTTCTCAGCGAGACTTTCAGGGAATACTGCTAGTGCCATTCCGACTAATTTTAGCCGCACATTGTTTGCCAAAATTGGTGTTGGAATGAGCACCTCGCCAGATGTTTCTTTGACGGGATTAGCAAATGATAGTTGGATGAGCACTGGAAACTTTCGCGGTTCTCCGTTCTTGATCTCGTTGCACATCCCGCTGTGAGATCAGCATGTAACGAGAGCGTCGCCTGCGCGTTGATTCAAAAAGAATCCTGAGGTCTTATTTTATTTCAGACCCGCTGTCAGAGTCGATTTCCGAATCGAGCTTCGCGGTGCTGAAGAATTTTATGTAGAGGTAGAGGTTCGCGGCCATGATTACGCCATAGGCAAAAAATGGAAGCTCGAAGAAGGCGGTATCCATTAAGTAGCCCGCGAGTCCGGTTCCGGTAGAAGATGCAGCGAGTCTCGCGACCTGATTTATGCCGAGCGCCCTTCCCATCTCGTCTTCGTCGACTCGCTTTGTCAACTCCGACTGCTGTATGGGGAGCGCCGCCACTCTCAGGGCCGGCCCGATAACATAGATCAACACTGAAAGGGGCAAGAATCTTATGATGGGGAATACAACAAAAAGAACCGTCCCGAGTCCTCTTGTGACCACTATGCTCTTCACGAAGCCGAAGGTTCTCTCAAGCATGGGAGCTCCCAGAATCGCAAACGAACCTAAGATGCCGCTCGCGAAGGCGTATTCCGACATTTGAGATTTCGGGACATTATAGACGAGAACAAAAAACGGGATAAGAAATGGAACGACGAGCCCCTGCGAAAATCCGTTCAGCATTCCGGTCAACGTAAATTTCCCGATCGTTGACTTTGTCCTGAGCCTGCCGATCTTCCCTCTGGCATCCGCGACTTTGAGGTACCACAGCCCCGGCACCCCGACCGCTGAGATGATCGCAGAGACGAGGAAAATATCGCGGACATCGAACGCCTTCGAGAGGAGAGCACCCAAGGCGGCGGTAACGCCCGACAGGAAGGTGAAAAAAGAAAAATATTTTGTACGTTGTTCGTTTGGCGCCAGCCCTGCGAGGACCGCGCTTTGAATCGGCTGCACCGCGCCTCCGATCCCGCCGCCGGAGAGCGAGCCGGTCGCCGAATAACCTCCGACCATTGCGGCCGGGACGATCATCCAGAGGCTCGTCGACATGTAAACCATTATCGCGCTGACAGGGAGTAAGGCGCTGGCAATAATCAAAGTTCCGCGCTTCCCCCAGACATCTGTCGTCACGCCCGATAAGTACCCGAAAGCGGCAGTCGCCACGGTCGCCGATACGTAAATCAGTCCGATGACGAACGCGCCGTAGTGGAGCTGAGTGAGTATGTAGTATGGGAACGCGACGTTGATCATCCCTGCCGCGATACTGCGTGTAATTCTCGACGCAGCAATGAGAAGGATGCCGTTTCGTCTGTCTTTTTGAACTTGTGATTCGCTTTTCACCTGGGGGCTCTGAGGTAATATGGAGCCGGCTTGTCGGGCCGGCTCCGGTGCCTGGTTACACTATATCCGCTTGAATCGTGCCTGGAAGAATCTGAGGTGTTTGGGCTCGTAGACCATCTTCAGGCCTTTTACTTTTGTCCTGTTCTCGTAGACTTCAAGAATCGATTCCGCCGTGACGTCCATGTGGGCCTGCGTATATACACGCCTTGGTATAGTCACGCGCACGAGCTCGAGTTTCGGATGACGGTTCTCGCCGGTTTTCGAATCGCGCCCCGCAGAGACTATTCCACGCTCCATTGTCCGGACGCCGGAATCTATATAGATTTCCGCTGATAACGTCTGTGCCGGAAATTTATCCTGCGGGATGTGTTCCAGAATCTTCTTCGCATCGAGAAACACCGCATGTCCGCCGATCGGCTTCACTATAGGCACTTCCCAGTCGAGAAGTTTTTGGCCGAGGTACTCGACCTGCCCGATGCGCGAACGGATATAGTCTTCCTTTGTCATCTCTTCCATACCTCTGGCCATCGCCTCCATGTCGCGGCCAGCCAATCCGCCGTATGTGTGGAGTCCTTCGAACACGACGACCATGTTCCGTGCTTCGTCAAAAATTTCTCTGTCGTTTATCGCGAGGAACCCGCCGATGTTGACGAGAAGGTCCTTCTTCCCGCTCATCGTCGCGCCGTCGGTGTAAGAGCACATCTCTTTCAGGATCGCCGCGACCGACTTCTTCTCGTAACCCTTCTCGCGAAGCTTCACGAAGTAGGCGTTTTCGACGGCGCGTGTCGCGTCAAGTATTACTTTGATGCCATGCTTGCTCGTGAGCTTGCGGATCGCCTTCACATTTTCCATCGAGATCGGCTGTCCGCCTGCCATGTTTACCGTGGCCGCGACGCTTATGTACGGTATCTTCTTCGCGCCGACCTTGTTTATCAGGTCTTCAAGTTTCTGGATATCGACGTTGCCCTTGAAGGGGTGAACCGATTCCGGGTCGTGCGCCTCGTCTATAATGACATCGACGAACGTTCCTCCCGCCCGTTCCTGATGCTCGCGCGTGGTAGTGAAATACATATTGCCTGGGATGAAATCGCCCGGCTTGATCATAATCTGTGAGATGATGTGTTCAGCGCCGCGCCCCTGGTGAGTCGGGACCAGATATTTGTAGCCGTAATACTTCCGCATGTTCGCTTCGAGGTAGTAGAAATTCCTGCTTCCGGCATAAGCTTCGTCACCGAGCATCATGCCGGCCCACTGGTAATCGCTCATCGCGTTTGTGCCGCTGTCTGTGAGGAGATCGATATAAACATCTTCGGAACGAAGGAGAAACGTGTTGTAACCCGCTTCTTCAATTGCTTCCACCCGATGTTGTCGGGTTGTGGTCTGCAAGGGCTCGACGACCTTAATCTTGAAGGGCTCAGCCCAGCTTCGTCTTGTCGGTTTCGGGTATTTCATTTTGGGTACCTTTCCCGCGAGGCGGGATCTTTGGTTTGGTTGGACATTTATTTTCAAAAGTTATTCCACCGGACTGATAGATTCAATGAAAGAAACCCCGCACGCTCGTGCTGTAAAACATACTGCGCGATTATTAAATTGAGTTTATGGAAATTGTCGAAAGCCCGGTTGGAGGAAAGAGCTGCAAGTGAACGAGAAATATCTGTCTCTGCTCCACAATCCAACCAACCGCGAACCCCTGGATTTGAAAGAAACTGACAATGGCCCCGTTCTTGTCGGCAGAGAAAGTGGAACACCCTTTCCCGTGCGCGACGGCATCCCGGTTTTCATCGACCCCTCCGGCCTCACGGCCGCCAACGATAAGAGCCGGAGATATTATGATATCCTCGCCCCATTCTACCGGTTCACGCAGTCGTTCTATTACCGGTTGAGAGGCGGCGAAGCAAAATCCAGAAATGAATACTTGAAATATGTCGGGATAGAAGAAGGAGACAGGGTACTCGAAATTTCAGTCGGCAATGGCGTGAATATTAAGTTCCTGCCGCGAGAAGCGGAGTATTTCGGGGTCGATGTGTCGTGGGGACAATTAAGAAAATGTCTCGCACTTGAATTGAAATTCGGCCTTAATATCGAGCTGTTCCAGGCCGAAGCCGAGCACCTCCCGTTCTGCGACGAGGCCTTCGACGTTGTATTCAATGTCGCCTCGATCAATTACATCGAGGATAAGAGGAAAGCCATCGACGAGATGTTCAGGGTCGCGAAACCCGGCGCGCGGATGATGATCGCGGATGAGACCGAGAAGGCAGCGCGCTCACACAACCGGCTGCCGATATACCGCGGTTTCATCAACAGTTTGAAGACAGCCGTCTCTCCTCCGGCCGATTTGCTTCCAGGGAACGCTGTCGATGTAAATCTTGCTGAAATCAGGGACGGGCTCTATTTCTGCCTTCAGTTCAGAAAAGCCCCGTAGATGGGATCCACAGCTTATCTGATTCCCACAGACTTCGGTATTGTCAACGGCGATACGTTCACACCTTAGCCGAAATCGCCTTCGGCTGGTATGAACCGGGCACTGTCCTGAAACCTATCGCGAGTCTGTTCCAACCGTTTATCGCGACGATCGCCATCGTGAGATCCACTATCTCTTTCTCATCGAACAGTTTTCGCGCTGCTTCGTAGACATCGTCCGGAATTTGAGTTTCGCTCACCAGTGTAACAGTCTCTGTCCAGAGCAGCGCAGCTCTCTCGCGCTCCGTGTAAAAAGGGGCTTCGCGCCAGGCACTGAGACCATAGAGACGCTGTTCAGTCTCGCCATTCGCGCGCGCATCCTTCGTATGCATGTCGATGCAGTATGCGCAGCCGTTTATTTGGGAGGCTCTGAGTTTAATTAACTCCAGCAATGAGTTTTCAAGCCCCGAATTATCTACGTAACGCTGAAGCTGACTCATGACTGTGTACGCTCCGGGGGCGGCTTTGGTGTAGTTCAATCTTGGTCCCATTCTGTTTCCCAATTTTTAATGTCGGTTTGTCGGTGCAGGTCTTCGAAGTGTCACTCCACTGGAATCACACGACCTTTAATGCTAAACAAGACCAGCGTGTAAAATGTTCAGCGAATATCACCATGGAAACCCCGCGAAGTCTTCCGGGGCTTCTGACTTCCGGAAGATTACGCCGTAAATCAGAATGCCGCTTTGTAGCCGGCCCTTTCGACGGCGCGTCGCGTAATGTCGAGTATACCCGGCCGGTCGTTGTGCGGCAATGCCGGGACCTCGGGGGCCGCTTTCAACTTCGCGAGCAGATTGCCGGCTTCCTCTCCCGCGAGCCGGTCGAGGAGCTGGTATAATCCTCCCTCGTTTTCTTCGAGCGGATTATGGGCCGAGAGTATAGAGCGGATTGTCTCTACTATTGCAGGAGTCGGAGGAGGAACCAGCAGAGCGACAAGCGCTCCGTGATCGAGTCGGAGACGGGCGGCAACTTCTGCCTGCTTCCCGTCCTGCAAACGAACGATCGCGGGCAGGACTTTCTTTTCCTCGATCCCTATATGGCGGAGCAATCCCTGCCTGAACTCCGTGTAAGCTTTCATATTGACCGCTTCAGGGTTGTCGACTGCCTTTACCAGCAGGGCGTCCAATCTTTCGTGGTCATCGGACAAATATTTAAAAAGCGGTCCCGTCACAGGATTGCTCTTCGCCGCGTGATATGATTATCCATTTCGACCTTTCCGTCAGAAGATCTTTGTGATGATAACCTTCCATACCTCCGGCCCCTCTTCGGTGTATTCCCACTTGAACCGTCCGGGCTTCTCGAAACTGAATTCATAGTAAAGCGGTTTGGGATTGTGGTCGTTGATGAGCGTCATGCTCTGGCCGGGGCTGAGCTTCTCGAAGGTCGCATGAATTTTGGGATGTTTTTCCTTTGGGACTATGGTCCTGATATCCAGCATGATCGTATCGTTATCTATTGCCATTGCCAACTCCTCTGTCTTTCTTAACAAGATATCTCTCGTTCCGGTTGCTTTCATTGACTTCGGTCAATAAATTCGCGGTGGACAATGAATTCGCAGGGATACCGCCCGGAAATGAAAAGGGGATTCCTTGACCAATGTCAATTTTTAATTCGGACGCATCGGCTAAGTTTCGGATGAAAACATCCGAATCAATTTTCAGGGATTTAAGGAGAAAAAAATGAACGAACCAAAAACCGAAAGATTATCACCATGGTGGAAACAGTCGGTAATCCTGATAATGATTGCCGCTTTCAGTGTTCTGATCTTCGTCGCTGTGAGAAGCTACCGGGACGCTCCCCCGATCCCGCAGAAAGTTGTGGATCAGCGGGGAAACACACTGTTTACCTCCTCCGACATCAAATCCGGTCAGGAGATTTTTCTGAAGTATGGCCTGATGGACCACGGCACCATTCTCGGGCACGGAGCTTATCTCGGCCCCGACTATTCGGCTGAGTATCTGCATCGGGAGGCGATTGCGGTGCAAGGAGAACTCGCGTCGCAGAAGTACAACGTTTCCTACGACAGTCTTACGCCGGACCAGAAGAACAGTATCGTCACCGATGTGCAAACGATGCTTCACACAAACCGGTACGACGAATCTACCGGTACCCTCGCGCTGACAACTTCGGAGGCCGACGCATTCCAGAGCGAGGTCCGGCACTGGACAAACTACTTCACCAAACCCGACCGTGCCCCCGGATTGCCGCGGGATTTGATTTCGAATCCCGTTCAACTCCGCCAGCTCACCGCATTCTTTGCGTGGGCCGCGTGGGCCGCGGTTACGAACCGTCCCGGCAAAGATTATTCCTACACAAATAACTGGCCTTTCGACAAGCTGGCGGGGAACGGACCGACAAGCTCCGCTATAATCTGGAGCGCGCTCAGCCTCGTTTCTCTTCTCGGGATGACCGGACTGATACTCTTCCTCTTCGGGAAATTCGATTACCTTGGGTGGAAATCGGGGATAGACGATCATTTCGCGGATGCCCGCTCAACTCCGCCTACTGAAAGCCAGAAGGCGCTGCTTAAATACTTCGTAGTAGTGGCAGGCCTGTTCGTACTTCAGACACTCGCGGGAGGCGCCCTGGCCCACTACCGCGCCGAGCCGTTCGGCTTTTACGGGTTTAACCTGGAGAAGCTGCTGCCCTTCAACGTCCTGCGGACTTGGCATCTCCAGCTTGCCATTTTCTGGGTAGCTATGTCCTTCGTTGCAGGCGGCCTGTTCCTCCCTCCTTTGTTGAGCAAATCGGAGCCGAAAGGACAAAAGTTCTGGGTCAACATCCTCTTCGCCGCGGTCGTCGTTGTCGCACTCGGGAGTCTGTTCGGCGAATTCCTCGGCATCAATCAGTTCCTGGGAAAACTGTGGTACTACTTTGGAATGCAGGGGTGGGAATACCTGGAGCTTGGCAGGGCCTGGCAATTTCTGCTGATCATCGGACTCCTCCTATGGCTGGTGCTTGTTTTCCGCGGCCTTCGTCCCGCGATGAGGGACCAATCGCAGAAGGAGTTGAGCTCGTTATTTCTCTATTCTGCCGTGGCCATACCGCTCTTCTATCTGCCGGCGCTGTTCTTCGGCCCGACAACCAACTTCACGGTCGCGGACAACTGGAGATTCTGGATAATACATCTCTGGGTGGAAGGCTT
>JAJYOS010000196.1 GCA_021796055.1 Bacteroidota bacterium | reverse complement strand
AGTTCGATCATCGAGAATCTCTATTCAGATTCGCTGGGAGATGCCGGAGTTCACTCGGCGCAGATGCTAATTGAAAAGAATGTCGATGCCGCGATTATAGAGAGCGCGGGAAGCAACTCTTTGAGATTGCTCTCCGCCGCCGGAATAAAAGTCTACAAATCTACTGGCAAGAGCGCGGCTGAAGCTCTCGACCTTCTCATTGATGAGAAGCTCGTTCTCGTACTTGCGCCAGCCGAAGGCAGAAGGATCAAGAGAAGGAGAAGAGGAGGCAGAACAAACCGGAAATGAAGCTAGTCAAGAGCGATAACAAAACAAGAGGAATTATGAACAGAAGATTGGCAGTGGCAATCGAAGAGGCGGGCTCGGAAGAGAGAGTTGCCGAGCATTTCGGAAGGTGTTCGAGATTCAACATCTGCGAACTGGACGACGACAACCGGACCGTCAGACAGGAATCGTACTTCAACCCGTTGAACGGCGAGCATGGCGGAGCCTGCCAGCTTCCAGCTTATGTGAAACAGTTCAACGTCGGAACCATCATAGCCGGCGGGATGGGACGCAAGGCCGTCGCGGGCTTCCATGAACTCGGAATGGATGTCATTACGGCTCCGGGTCTGCTCTACAAGGAGGCCGTGGAGCTGTTCGCGCTCGGAAAACTCAACGGTTATGAGGAATGCGCGGGACATGACAACCATTCACACTGAACCGCGTGAAGAACCAAGGCGGGAGCAAGAGCACCGGGCTATTCGTGGTCCGTTACTCTGCGTTCCGCTCAGCCGGCGAAAGTATTATTACGCCGTACTTCGAAAACGAATTTTGGAACTCAATTAGATGATAATGCCAATTTACCTTTACGGCACGAAGGTTTTTGACGAGCCGGTACATCGGATTACCCAGTTCAATGGCAAACTGGTCGGGCTAGTTCGGAGTATGTTTGAGACCCTGGTCAACGGCGACGGTATCGGACTTGCCGCGAATCAGGTTGGCCTTCCCGTCTCGCTTTTTGTTATGGATCTGTCGGGGATGTCGGGCTATGACTTGGAGAAACCGCTCGCGGTGATGAACCCGGAGATTTTGTCATCGAGTGAAATGAGCGTGACGATGGAAGAAGGCTGTCTGAGCATCCCAGATCTCCGGGAGGATGTCAGCCGTCCGGAGTCGATTATAGTTCGATTCACTGACGGGAGTTTCCATGAGGTGCAGATGGAGCTGAACGGTGTAACCGCACGGGTTTTCCAGCACGAATACGATCACCTTCGTCAGAAATTCTTCGTCGAACGGCTCTCTTCGGCAAAGCGGCAGCTTGTCAGACCGAAATTGTCGCGCGTTAAGAAGGGTGACGTTGACGCGCATTATCCTGTCGTGACATTGAAAGATGAAAGGCAAAACAAAATTAGACAAATTCCCGATTTCGAGTTCGGGGTTCAAATCAAATGAAAGGAGTCGGCAATGGGCAGCGAGCATAGCGGGAAAATGGGTGCGGGCGGATACTGCGTCTGCGCAAGCTGTGGTTACAGGAGGCCGCATCATCAGGGAGTTCCGTGCATGGAAGAGAAGTGTCCGAAATGCGGAAAAGTAATGATGCGGGAAGGATCGGAGCATTACATGTTGGCCATCGAGAAGAAAAAGAAGCAGGGCCGTTGATCCTGTTAAATAACAGTAGGTGGTGAATATTCACGCCTACTGGATTATCACATTTCACGTCGCTTCGTATGCCAAAGAACAATTTTCATGGAGATGCATAATCGACTCTGACCATCAACGCGGACCACGCACCGTCAACCAGGCGTACAGAACGTCGGCGGTGCTTGATGCCAGAAGGGGGACTGTGCGAACATTGCTAAGCCTTTGCTCAAAGCAGTTCCTGTAATTCCTGGACGGCGTCGACATGGTCGTCGTGAGGAGAGAGGGCAATTTTGAGAGGGGCGATTGATGTTGAAAGGTCTGTCTATCTGCCAAAAGTAAAATTTGACGCGAAAGCTCGGCAAAAGCTAATGACCGTCGGTCTAAACGCGCTCTAACTTAATGATCAATACAGGAATAAGAATGAAGGACTATGATGTAATTATTGTCGGAGGAGGACCTGCCGGCGTTACGGCTGCTTTGTCGGCGAAGAATTCGTATCCAGACAAAAGGATAGCGCTTATCAGAAAAGAGAATAATCCCATGATTCCATGTGGGATTCCCTATACGTTGTTCTCGCTCAAAAGCGTCGAAGAGAACATACTCGGCGACGCGCCGCTCGCCGCCGGAAAGATCGAAGTGATAAACGGTGAGGCCGTTGACAGGAATGACCACACCCTCGTTCTGTCGAACGGCGAAGAAATCAAATACGAGAAGCTTGTCCTCGCAACCGGCTCGAACGCGGTCCTCCCGCCCATCGAGGGCCGCGATTTGGAAGGAGTTTTCCTCGTTAAGAAACAGAAGGATTACCTCGAAAGACTAAGGGTCGCCGCGCATCAGGCGACGAACATAACTATCCTCGGAGGCGGTTATATCGGAGTCGAAGTGGCAGACGAGCTAAGCAAGGCGGGCAAGAAGGCAATTGTTGTGGAGATGTTGCCGAACCTTCTTGCCACGATGGATGAGGAATTTTCGCTCAAGGCTGAAAAGATACTGACCGATGAAGGTGCCGGAATAGTTACGGGAAAAAGCGTAAAGAGAATCCTTGGGAACAAGAAGGTTGAAGAAGTCGAGCTGAACGACGGAACAAGGATCAAATCAGATATGGTCGTTATCTCCGTCGGCTACAGGCCGAACCTCGATCTCATAAAGAAACTGGGAGTCGCATACCAGGAAGGAAGAGGCGTGCTTGTGGACGACTATCTAAGGACATCAGAGAAGGACATTTTTGCAGTTGGGGACTGCGCAATAAAGTATGATTTCTTCACGGGCGACCTCACGAATATCATGCTCGCTTCGACAGGCATGGCGGAGGGACGCCTCGTCGGATCAAACCTCTATTCCATCAGGGTCGTGCGTCAATATCCCGGCGTGCTTGGTACGTTCTCCACGAAGATCGGCAATAAAGCCTTTGCCGTGAGCGGCGTTACGGAAAAGAGAGCCAAGGAGAAGGGGATTGATTACACGATCGGCACATCGAAGGCCGTCGACCGCCATCCCGGAAAACTTGCCGGTTCTTCCGAAGTCTTCGTGAAACTCATCTTTTCGACCTACTCGCACACGCTTCTCGGCGCCGAGATGTACGGCGGAGATTCTGTAGGAGAACTCATCAACATGGTCTCAGTCATGATCCTAAACAGGATGACCGATACCGACATAAACACGCTGCAAATAGGAACACATCCGCTTCTGACCCCATCGCCGGTCGCCTACCCGGTGATCAATGCAACGATCGACGCGATAGTGAAATGGTTCAAACACTAATGTCTGAACCGAAATTGATCCGTGTTTCATCAAATAGCGGTAAGGTCGCAAGGACCAAAGTAAATTGCATACTACAATGAATCAAAAGGAATTTGGATATGGATCACCATAGTTCTGGTGGACGCCAACATGGAAGCCCAGAAATGAAATCGAAAATTGCAGACCAAATATTGGCTGTGATGAATTTGTCAGGCGCCGATGTCCTTGCGGATGTAGGCTCGGGTGATGGTTATTACTCTTCAAGGTTTGCCGATAATTGCGGAAAGGTTGTTGCCATCGATGCTCATTGCGATGGCCTTAAAGGGAGCTTTTATGCCAGGCCGAACATAGAAACGGTCTGCGGTGACGCGTGCCGGTGGTTCAAAGAGAATTCGCCCGACAAATTCACCCACATCTTCTTTTCGAATTCATTTCACGACATGTCTTGTCAAGACGATATACTCTCAGCACTGTCTGGAACACTTACCAAAGGTGCGCACCTCGACCTTATAGAGTTCCATCCTGAGACACCATTCGGTCCGCCCAAAAGCATCAGGTTTTCCAAAGACGCGCTCAGGTCAAAAGTCGAGCGCTTTGGCTTTAAACAAGAGACTTTCATAGAACTTAATACGCATTATTTTTCGTCGTTCGGGAAGGTCTGAATCGAAATTCACGAAAGGCTGGTCTGACTCAAAGTGTTCGTACCGTCGAAAATATTTTTTACAAAGGGCGTTGGAAGGCACAAGG
The DNA here is from genome assembly GCA_021796055.1 of Bacteroidota bacterium. The sequence continues at coordinate 5,102 of JAJYOS010000196.1, read as the reverse complement.
ATTACCTCAGTTCATTCGAGTTATCATTGAGAGACGCGGGTATCGAAAAGTGCAACCTCGTTTCGGTCAGCAGCATATTCCCGCCGGGCTGCAGGCGAATCAGTTTGAACGAAGGTCTGAAGGAAATACAGAGTGGCCAGGTCACGTTCACGGTCATAGCACGAAACGCGACCGACGAACCGAACCGCCTGATAGCTGCATCGATAGGGGCCGCGATTCCCGCGGATTCGGGGCAGTACGGCTATCTCTCGGAGCACCATGGATTTGGGGAAAACGAGAAGACCGCCGGCGATTACGCGGAGGACCTTGCCGCCCAGATGCTCGCCACGACTCTTGGAGTCGAGTTCGACCCCAACACAGACTGGAACGAGCGCGAACAGGTTTTCAAGATGTCTGGGAAGATAGTCCGTACTTTCAATATCACCCAGACTGCGGAGGGGGACAAAACGGGCCAGTGGACCACGGTGATCGCGGCCGCAATTCTTCTTCCATAGAGAGGAGTGCTTGTGTGACTGATCAGAGAATCGAATCGGAACTTGAAATAAAGACATACGATATAGACGTCGCCGGTCACGTGAACAACATCGTTTACGTAAGATGGCTTGAAGACTTGCGCTCGAAGCTCCTTTCTACGCGGAGACCCGTCAGTGAAATGCTCGAAAGGGATTTCTATCCGGTAGTTGTCTCGACGCAAATTCGTTACAGGACCCAGCTGACATTGACAGACAAGCTGAAGGGAGTCATATGGATCGAGTCCGTCAAGCATGGACTCATGCATCTGAGGGCGGTATTCCAAAAATGAGAGTCAAGCGTGGCGAGCGCCGGACAGGATTGTGTCATGATGGATCTGCGTACGGGAAAGATGGACAAGAAGGCAATGGAATATTTCAGTGGAAGTGAAAAATGAGCCGATTGATGATTTATCGAGATTCTGAAAATCGTCACGCCCGCAACATGGAGGCAAACTGCTGTGTCGGATGACAAAAAACATTGGTACGATGGCCTGTTCTATGATTTGCTCATAGCCCCCAACCAGGACAGGGTTTTCGCTCAGGTGAAGGAGATGTTACCCGAGGGCGCGACGATCCTTGACATTGGCTGCGGGACCGGACGACTCGCGTCGCAACTCTTCGACAAATGCGGTAAGATCGTAATAATTGATCCCTCGGAGCGCAACATTAGAGTCGCGCGACGCAAGTTCGTGAATGTTCCCTCGGAGAAAATGACGGTTGGAAGGATGGATGCGTTCGAGTTCCTCGCGACGAATGATTTCCACTTCGATTTCATAACGATGTCTTACGTCATTCACGAAATACAGGAAGAAGACAGGGATCTCCTTTTGCGTGCGGCGTCGACCGTCGCGGACAAAATCATGCTCGTCGACTATCTTGTCCCGCAGCCGAGAAACTATTGCGGGGTTCTGAACCAACTTGTTGAGTACGCCGCCGGACCGGAGCACTACAGGAATTTCAGGTCATTCACGAGGAATGGGGGAATCACGAGTTTGCTTAAAGGACTCCATATGAAAATGGTTCATGAGTTGAAGAACCGACCCTGCTCCAGTCACATAGTGGTGGTGGAGGGAAAGCGAGGACGCGATGGAGCTTGCGAAGCGTTCCCTCCGGCGCGGGAAAGGGGAATGCGGTTGCCGGCTACTCCGTAAATGCGAGGTTACCCTTGGGTGTCAACCATCAGACCTTTGCGAGGGGAACGGTGACCAGAAAAATGATGCCGCTGGTTAGGATTACGAGAGGCCCGGCGGGGAGCGCAGTAAAACTAGAGACTATAATACCCAGCGCCGCCGAAACCACGCCGAACAGTCCTGCCGTCGTTCCGAATTGCGCGAGCGTCCTGCTGACGTTTTTGGCCGCGGCGGCCGGGATCGCGACGAGCGCGGCGGTCATCAATCCGCCGACCAGATCGACACCAAGGGCCACAATGACGGCAATGGACGATAGATAAATGAGATTATATAATTTCACGTCGACTCCCTCGGTCTTCGCGACATCCTCGTGGATATTGATGAGCATGATTTTCGAATAACTTCTGTTTATGATAAGAACGACCATCGAACCGAGCACCACGGAGGCAACCGTATCGTAGATTCCGACCTTTGAAATATCTCCGACAAGCGCCGCCTCTGCCTTGTCGATGGGGAGAAACAAGAAAGCCGTTGCCACTCCGGTGGCGAATACGATGGCCGTCAATGCCTCCATGGCGAGTTTAGTTCTGATCTCGAGAAGCCAAATCAGGATAATTCCGAGAACGACGAACGGGAAAGCGCCGAGCGAGATGCTGAAACCGTAGACGATCGCCAACGCCGCACCGGGAAGGGCGAGGTGTCCCAGCGGGCCCGCGATAACCGCCATTTTCCTCGACAACATCAGCGTGCCTAGATATGCCGCCGAGCCGGAGATGAAAACGCCGCTAACGAGACTGAGTGCCAGTTGGTATGTCATTCCGGGTAATCTCCTCAGTGAGCATAAAGTTTTACTTCGGCGCCGTAGATATCACGCAACATATCTGGAGTGAGTATTTCTTTCGGAACTCCGTAACAGCGATGACCAAGCCTCGACAGGCAAAGGACGTGAGTCGAATGCGCGTACACGATGTTAAGATCATGTGTCACGTTGAATATCGTGAGCGCCTGTTTCTGCCAGACGTCCTTAAGGAGCGAATATATGGTTTCGCCGCCGGCCACATCGATTGCCGTGGTGGGCTCATCGAGGAAGAGAATATTGGGACGCGACGCGAGAACCCAGGCGACAAGCATCCTCTGAAACTCTCCGCCGGAGAGATGACCTGCCCTCTTATTCATTACGCCGCTTCCCAGACCGACAAGTTCCAGGAAGGTAATGGTTTCATCAGGCTTAAGCTTCTTAAGTCCGAAGATATCTTTCACAGTCAAAGGCATCTCCCGAACGGAAACCTGGTTTAGTCCCTGCGGAAGATATCCGATCCGTGGCTTCTTGTGCCAATTCAATTTGCCGGTATGAGGAATGAGTCCGAGAAGCGCTCTCAATAGGACGGTCTTTCCAGAACCGTTCGGGCCGAGTATCGTGATGAACTCTCCTTCGGTTACGCTGAAATTCAGCCCGGACAATACTGTAGAATTGTCCAGCATAACTCCGAAGTCTTTGACATCCATCAGAACATCGTCCATTCTATCGCCTTAAACTCTCAAGTGATTTTATGGAATAGGACGCCGCGGCACAGGAAAGTGGCGCGCGATTCAACGAAATGGTTGACGCGGCGCGTTTGCGCTTCGGGTTGATTTGCACGATCGATCTAGGCCTCCTGCCTGAAAGTTAATACAACTCTTTCAAAACTTGAGATGCTTTTAGAAAGATCATTCCGCGCGATCTACGAGGGTTTAATCGCGTAAAATAATAGCCGTAATGTTTCGTCTTTATGATAGCTGATGCATCCTTTTATTGGACGGGGCATCAAAAGTATGAAATATTGCGGCTTGGTGTCAGGGGAGTAGCTGTTAGGAGGAAACCAGCCGGAAACATTCGAGAACTAAAACCGGAGCTTTGATATTATGATGATGGACAAGCAAGCGATAATGGAACGGGTGGGAAAGATGCCTGCCGGCGTTTACTCTTCCTCGAACAAATACTGGTGCCTGACGTGTAAGCTCCTCTTCGATATGGACAGCCCCGTTTGTCCATATATGTCGAAGATGTGCATCAATACGCCGGTCCCGATCGAAGTGATGCGACCCGAGTCGACGGTTAGCATCGAAAAGTTCGGACTGTTCTATCCGAAAGTACCTCAAAAAATGATGAACTATCTTGCCGGCGATGATGCGGAGTTGATCGGGAGGAAATGGGCCGAAGAGTATATTCGGTTCCTTAAAGAATGGCGTTTCGAGTACAAACATGAGCCGCTCCAGACACTGAAGAGCTTCATAATCACAGTCAGCGGGAGCGAGACGGCGCAGCGGATCACGCCGGATGGGATCGTCTTCGTAATAACCGACATGAGCAAGGTGTGGGACAAAAGGAAGCTCTTCCCCATTGTCGGTGCTGCGATCGCGGTTTTAAAGGACGAAATCGGCATCGAGCAAAATATTTTCTTCGACGAGATCGACATCATAGGTAAGAACGAAACAGGAAAGTATTACTGCTCAATGTGCAGGAAGTTCTTCGAGTTCTCGTCGCAAAAAGAATCGATAACCTGCCCGTTGATGCCGCAAAAGTGCGTGGCTGTCCCGCACAGCCTTGATAAGGTTAAATACACACTCAAAGATTTGATATCGGTGTATGACCACACGCCCGATCTATATAGGAGATTCATGAAGGCGTTTCCGCTGAAAGACGGATGGCAGGAGTATCTTGCATCCCTCCTGAAAGATGAGTGGAAATTTGAGGTGATGAAAAAAGGTTTGAATTGCATCGCGGCGCAGATAGGCCTCATCGATGAAGAAATGACGTGCCTTCCCGAGGAGGGAAACGGGATGAAACAAATGGCGATGATGGGCTAAGCCGGGGGGATAATGGAATTTTTGAATGATGGATTACCGGATTGATGGACCGTTGAACGATGCAGTGGTAGGATTTCGGACCAGTCTGTCGATAACTATTGTCCCATTTTCTTTTTTGGATGCACACTATGCTTGACATGCTTATAGGGATAGTGAGTAAATAGAAGTCGATAGCCATTGAGACGGCTTGTTTACCAGCCGGATATTGGAATCATAGACCGGCAAGTTTTAAGATTGGGAAAAAATAAAGGAAGCATATGAAATATCTTATATCATCAGAAGGGAATTCGCTAGATAGCAGCGTAAGCAGTCATTTCGGAAGGGCGCCTTACTTTCTCGTGTATGACGACGAGACGAACTCGCTCGAAGTCAAACAAAACAGAGACGGCACTGATCCGCATCTCGTGATTCGCGACACGGCAAAAGCCGGAGTTAAGAAGATGATATGTGGAGGAATTGGTCCGCACGCGTACCAGGTCGCGGAGAGATTCACGGTTGAAGTCTGTATCGCGTCCGGGATCCCGGTATCAGAGGCCGTGAAGCTTGCGGCTGAAGGAAAGCTTCCCGTTACGACCGGCCCGACAACGCAGCATCATCACGACCACGACGGAAA